>JBDSHG010000047.1:0-12709 GCA_039918615.1 Gemmatimonadaceae bacterium
GGAAAGAGCATCCCCATCGCGATGTGGATGAGCGTCGTCTTGCCGGAACCGTTGCGACCGAGGAGGGCGACCACCTCTTCCCGCGCCACGTTGAAGGAGACGTCGGAGAGCACCGGCGCTCCCTTCCTGAACGATCGCGAGATGCTCCGAAACTCGAGAACGGGCGTCGTGGACATCAGCTCTCCTTCCGGCGCGTCGGCGCCGAACCATCGGTGAGATCGTGGTTGGCATTCCTGATCAGCACGATGACGTCGCTGAGGCGGAGACCGGCGAGATATGCCTGGGATAGGAGCGCATGAGCTGCGCTTTGCATCTGCGCGTTGACGACGGCCTTGGAGAGCTTCGGCAGCTTCTCCGACACGAAGGTGCCGCGTCCACGCTGCGAGTCGATGTAGCCGAGCGCTTCGAGCTCGTCGTAGGCCTTCTTGACGGTGAGCGGCGCGATGACGAGTTGCTCGCTCAGCTCTCGATGCGATGGCAGCCGGTCGTTGCTCGCAAGCCGCCCGCCGGCGATTGCATCCATGATCTGCCGCATGATCTGGCGGTAGATGGGAAGGTCGGCGGAGGGGTTCACGAGGATGTGCATTCAGTGATATATAACACTATATCACTTGAAGTGTCAATCACTCCTGTGCGATCTCCGGGAGACGGCGAATCAGGCTGCCAGGGTCACAGCCCCAACACAAACACCGGGAGGAGCGCGAGCAGGGCGGCTCCGGCCTGAATCGCGAGGGTGGACAGTGCCTCTCTGCGATTCACCGGCAGCCACCTGATCGCGAACACGAGGATGATCGGAAGTTGCGCGACCATCAGCAGCTGAAAGAGATGTGCTGCTGTCCCTTCATCGGTTTCGCGCGCGGCGCCATAGATCAGCACGTGCCCGAGCACGATGGCGAGTGCGAGGGCGGACATCGCGACGGGGACATAAGCGGTGGGGCGTTTCATCATCGGGAACTGCACGGGACGACTCCAGAGCTTGCGTTGAAAGTACTCTGCATTACAAAGTACGAGCTGTCAATCCCGACCTTTTCGATCGCTCGCCGACCACCCCCACAGCGACCCCGGCGTCACTAAAAACTCTCCCACGCAAATCCCCCATCCACGAAATCCAGCCGCCGCTTCTTCTCATCCAGCCGCAGTATCACCGTCCCCCCAATCCTCGGCGCCCTTCCCCGCACCGCGATGTCATCCACACCATCACCATCCTCGTCCAGCGCACCCAGCGCCTCGTGCACCTTGAAACGCAGATCGCTCACGCGAATCGGCGTCACCTTCCCCGTCGTGTCGACCAGCGCCGCGAGCTGGTGGTAATACTCATAGTCCCCCGCGAACTGCGCGACGAAGAGCATCACGCGCGACTTGCCGAAGCACCCGATCGCCTGCGTCTTCTGCGCACGCAGGCTCTTCATCAATCTCGGCGCCATCTTCACGGTGTCGTTCTGCAGCACGAGCAGCATCGAGTCGCGCACGGCCGAGAGGCGCGCGGAGAGCATCCCGCTGATCGAATCGCGCTCGCAGCTGTCCACCACCGCGGGCAGCGCGCTGTCCGCACGCACCGCGAGCGCCACCACCGGCAGCTTCCCCTTCGCGAGCGAATCGACGTGCGCCGGCACTGCGAGCACCGCGACAATGCGCCCGTTCCACTGGTCGAAGCTCTCGACCGTCGCGTCGTCCTGCCCCCATGCGCCGTGCAGCCTGAAGCGGTCGCCGATGCGCACGGGCGACAGTACCTTCACGGCCTCGTCGTACGCCTTCAACCGCGGCGGCGTCTTGAGCGGCGCGTCCACGCGCCCGATGTCCATGAAGATTTTCTTCGCGCGCGACGCCGCGACAAAGTCGCGCTGCGTCTTGAGCTCGAAGACGAGCGTCGCCGCGATGGAGTCCGCGAGCGGCGAGAGCTTCCCCACGCGCGCGATCGCCGGCGCGTGCGCGTCCGACGCCGGCGCCGCGTCGATGTGCGTCACCTTCGACGTGTCGAGCGTCGCGACCTCCGAGCCGTCGGTGGTGTCCGCGTCGTCATGCATCGAGTCCGCCGCGGCCGAGCCGCGATTGTCGGCGGTCGACTGCCTGGCGCTGTCGGTGGCCACGGCCCTGGCGGATTTTCCCGCATCCCGGGAACACGCGGCGGTGCCAAGTGTCAGCAAAAGTGCCCAAAACGTGACGGCGCCGAAACCGCGCCAGTATGCTCGAAGTGGCAAGGACATCCCGGTAGAGACAGAATACTGATGGACCGCCCGCCCTGCATAATCGCTGTCCGACGGGTTATCCTCAAGCGCGTCCACATCTTGCGTGATACCGAGACAGTCGGCGTTCGCGTGATGTTGCGAGCGCCATCGACAATGCGTTTTATCTATGGAACGGTCGACAAATACGCCGCCGCTCTGTCCAGGGCGCGCCGAATGACGTTGGAGAACGATTGATGCCTTTTCTCGAGTTGGAAGGAAAGCCGGACCTCGAAAACAATCCGCGTGAGCTCGTCGGCGATGTCATCGTCGGCAGCGGATCCCAAGCCACCTGGCGCCTGTCCGGCAGCGACCTCGCCGCCCGGCACTTTCGCATCGCCCTCGCGAACGGCGGCGCGCAGGTCACCCCCGCCTCCCCGCAGAACGTCGTCGTCCTCAATGGCGAGCAGGTGCCCAGCGACGGTAGCCCGCTCACGAGCGGCGATATCGTCGCCGCCGGACAGGCGCGCTTCGTCTTCCTCACCGACCTGAAATCGAAGCGGCCGACGCCCCTGCTGGAGATGCCTGACGCGCATCTGATCGACGTCACCAATAAAAAGGGGTACACGCTCCGCCGACGCGTCGTGCAGATCGGGCGCGAAATCGGCTGCTCGATCGTGCTGAAGGATCCGACGGTCTCCCGCTTCCACGCCGACGTCCGCGCCGAAGGCGGACAGTTCGTGCTTTACGCCATGGGATCGTCGGGGACGAAGGTGAACGGCGAGCCCGCCGTCGTCCCGCGTCTGCTTCGCGAAGGCGATCAGATTCAGATGGGCGATACGACCTTCACCTTCTCCGCCCTGCCGATGCCCCCCGGCATCCGCTCCGTGCAGTTCGAGGACCACGAGGACGACGCCTTCAGCCGCAAGAACACGCAGCTCGCGCAGCGCGCCGTCACGATGGAGCACGGGAAGTACGCCAGGACCCAGAAGAAGCCGCTGCCGCTCATTCCAATTGTCGTCGGCGCCGCCGTATTCATCATCCTGCTGGTGCTCTACCTGGTCTTCCGCCACCATTAGCGACGGCCTACACGGTGACGCCGTGTTCGCCGGAAACCGCAAGGTGAGCGCGGCTTGGCTCGCAACTCGTTGTCGTGTAATTGCTTAGACCGACTCGAGCCTCCGCCGTCATCGTTGCCAATCCCGACAAAATCTATTAGGATTCACCACGCGCAATTGTGTGCGTGATGAGCGGGAAAGGAGCGTTACATGGGCGGTTCCATCGAGACCCTGGTCAACAGGGAGTATCAGTACGGCTTCGTCACCGATATCGAGGCGGAGACCATCCCGCGCGGCCTCAACGAAGACACCGTCCGCCTGATCTCGGCCAAGAAGGGTGAGCCCCAATGGCTCCTCGACTGGCGTCTCAAAGCCTACGCCCGCTGGACCACGATGCAGGAGCCGCACTGGTCCAACGTCAGCTACGCGCCGATCGACTATCAAAACGTCATCTACTACTCGGCGCCCAAAACCGCCAAAGCGCTCGACAGTCTCGACGATATCGATCCCAAGCTCCGCGAGATGTACGGCAAGCTCGGCATCTCGCTCAATGAGCAGAAGCGGATGAACAACGTCGCCGTCGACGTCGTTATGGATTCGGTGTCCGTCGGCACGAGCTTCAAGGCGGAGCTCAGCAAGCTCGGGATCATCTTCTGCTCCTTCGGCGAAGCCGTTCGCGAGCACCCCGCGCTCGTGCAGAAGTACCTCGGCTCCGTGGTGCCGCACTCCGACAACTTCTTCGCCGCGCTCAACTCCGCGGTCTTCAGCGATGGCTCCTTCGTCTACGTGCCGAAGGGCGTCCGCTGTCCGATGGAGCTCTCCACGTACTTCCGCATCAATGCGGAAGGGACCGGACAGTTCGAGCGCACGCTCATCATCGCCGACGAGGGCGCGTACGTCAGCTATCTCGAGGGATGCACGGCGCCCAAGCGCGACACGAACCAGCTGCACGCGGCGGTCGTCGAGCTGATCGCGCTCAAGGATGCGACGATCAAGTACTCGACCGTGCAGAACTGGTTCGCCGGCGACGAGAATGGCGAGGGCGGCATCTTCAACTTCGTCACCAAGCGCGGCAAGTGCGCCGGCGAGAACTCCAAGATCTCCTGGACGCAGGTCGAGACCGGCTCAGCGATCACGTGGAAGTATCCGAGCGTGATCCTGCAAGGCGACAACTCGGTCGGGGAGTTCTACTCGGTGGCCGTCGTCAACAATCATCAGCAGGCCGACACCGGCACGAAGATGATTCACATCGGCCGCAACACGCGCAGCACGATCGTCTCCAAGGGAATTTCCGCGGGACACGGCAACAACAGCTATCGCGGCCAGGTGAAGGTGCTGCCGAAGGCCGCCGGCGCGCGCAACTATACGCAATGCGACTCGATGCTGATTGGGAATAAGTGCGGCGCGCATACCTTCCCATACATCGAGATCCAGAATCAGACCGCGGTGCTCGAGCACGAGGCGTCCACGTCGAAGATCGGTGAAGATCAGATCTTCTATCTCACGCAGCGCGGCATCTCGAAGGAGAACGCCGTGTCGATGATCGTCGCCGGCTTCTGCAAGGATGTGTTCAAGGAGCTCCCCATGGAGTTCGCACTCGAGGCGCAGCAACTCCTCGGCATCACGCTCGAGGGCAGCGTCGGTTAACCCGGACGCTCCTCGACTACTGACAAGGATTAACGTTCCGTGCTCGAAATAAAGGATCTGTACGCCAAGGCTGGTGATCGCGACATTCTTCGCGGAATTTCGCTCAACGTCGCGCCCGGTGAAGTGCACGCCATCATGGGGCCCAACGGCTCCGGCAAGAGCACGCTCGCGCAGGTGCTCGCGGGAAATCCGGCCTACGAGGTCACCGGCGGTTCGGTGACCTTCCAGGGAAGCGACCTTCTCGCGCTGCAGCCCGAGGAGCGCGCGCAACAGGGCGTCTTCCTCGCCTTCCAGTATCCGATCGAGATCCCCGGCGTGTCGAACGCGTACTTCCTGCGCTCGGCCTTCAACTCCATTCGCGCTGCGCGCGGACAGGAAGAGGTCGACCCGCTCGATTTCCTCGACTACATGGAGAAGAAGCTCGAGCTCGTCGACATGGACGTCGAGATGCTCAGTCGCTCCGTCAACATGGGATTCTCCGGCGGTGAGAAGAAGCGCAACGAGATCCTGCAGATGGCGGTGCTCGAGCCGAAGCTCGCGTTGCTGGATGAGACCGACTCCGGGCTCGACATCGACGCGCTCCGCATCGTCGCCACCGGCGTGAACGCGCTCAAGCGCCCCGACAACGCGACGATCATCGTCACGCACTATCAGCGGCTGCTCAACTACATCGTCCCCGACTTCGTGCACGTGCTCGCGCACGGACGCATCGTGAAGTCCGGCGACAAGAGCCTCGCGCTGGAGCTCGAGGCGAAGGGCTACGACTGGCTCGTGGAGCCCCAGGGAGCGGTGGCATCGTGAGCGCTCGTTTCATCGCGCGAGCGCTGACTATATGACCGCTCCGTATCTGGTCGACTTCGGCACGATCTCGAACAACGGCGCGCGCGCCGAGCCGGCATGGCTGCGCGAGACGCGGCGCGATGGCATCGACCGCTTCGCCGCGCTCGGTTTTCCAACCCCGCGCAACGAGGACTGGCACTTCACCAGCGTCGCAGCGATCGCCGAGGGGAAGTTCACTCCGCTGCGCGGCGCGACGGGGCAGATCGCGAAGTCCGAGCTCGTGCCCTTCACCTTCGCGCAGAGCGCGTGGCCAGTGATGGTGTTCGTCAACGGGAAGTACGACGCCTCGCTCTCCACACCCGGTGCGCTCGCGAAGGGAATCCGCGCGATCGATCTCGCCACCGCCATGCGCGAGGAGCCCACGCTCATCGAGCCATGGCTCGGCAAGGTCTCGCCCGTGGGCGACCGCTCGTTCAGCGCGCTCAACGCGGCCTTCATGTCGGACGGCGCCGTGATCCACATCTCGCCGTACATCGAAGAGGACACGCCGCTCCACGTCATCTTCGTCAGCGACTCGAACGCGGCGAAAGGGGTCGCGCATCTGCGCAACCTGATCGTCGCTGGTCACAACTCGAAGGCGACCGTCATCGAGAGCTACGTCTCGCTCAGCGACAGCGGCTACTTCACCAATGCGGTGACCGAGGTGATAGTCGAGCCGGGCGCGACGCTCACGCATTACAAGATCCAGCGGGAGAGCCAGCGCGCCTTTCACGTCCACACGATCGACGCGCAGCAGGCGCGCGACAGCCACTACGTGTCGTTCTCGTTCGCGACGGGCGCCAAGCTCTCGCGCACGAACATCTACACGAATCTCGACGGCGAGGGATGCGGCGCGACGCTCAACGGCCTCTACATGGCCGACGACGAGCAGCATGTCGATCATCAAACGAACATCATCCACTCGCAGCCGAACTGCTTCAGCCGCGAGATCTACAAGGGGATTCTGAGCGGCGCGGCGCACGGCGTGTTCAACGGGAAGGTGTACGTCTACCCGATCGCGCAGAAGACCGACGGTAAGCAGACGAACAACAATCTGCTGCTGAGCGAGCGCGCGCGCATCGACACGAAGCCGCAGCTCGAGATCTACGCGGACGACGTACGCTGCACGCACGGCGCGACGGTCGGCCGGCTCGACGAGATGGCGCTCTTCTACATGAAGAGCCGCGGCGTGTCGACGGATGCCGCCACGCGGCTGCTGACGTACGCCTTTGCCGCCGACGTGCTCGAGACCATCGAGGTGCAGGCGGTGCGCTCCGAGCTCGAGCGCGCGACACTCGAACGGTTCACAGGAGCCGGCTCGGCGCTCTAGAGCTTTCTGCTTTCGGGGTCGCATGACCGATACGTCCGCGCTCTACCAGGAAGTCATCCTCGATCACAATCGCCGGCCGCGCAACTACGGACCGCTCGCGAACGCGACCGTCGAGGAGCGCGGCATCAATCCGCTCTGCGGCGACGAGCTCACTCTCTGGCTGCGCATGGACGGAGACACGATAGCCGAGGCGACGTTCGAGGGGAGTGGATGTGCGATCTCGCGCGCGTCGGCATCGATGATGACGGGCGCGGTGAAGGGGAAGACGCGCGCGGAGGCGGATGCGCTGATCGAGCAGTTCCGCGCGATGAGCACCGGACAGGGCGACGATGCGGCGCTGCCATCGTCGCTGCGCGCGTTCGCTGGAGTGGCGCGGCTGCCGCAGCGCGTGAAGTGCGCGGTGCTCGCGTGGCACACGCTGCACTCGGCGTTGGATACTAACCGAGCGGCCTCGGAAGCGCCGCGATGAGCACGCTCGTTCCCCGCAGCGACTTCTCGCTGCTCTCCGCGAATCCCGCGCTCGTCTATCTCGACTCGGCCGCCACCGCGCAGAAACCGCGCGCGGTGCTCGACGCGATGAACGACTTTTACGAGACGGACTACGCGAACCCGCACCGCGGCGCGTACGAGCTGTCGGCGCGCGCGACGGAGCGCTACGCGCGTGCGCGCGCGGCGGTCGCGCGATTCTTCGGCGTCGCCGACGACGCGCGGCTGATCTTCACGCGCGGCACGACGGACTCACTCAACGCGATTGCATCGGCGTGGGGGCGCGCAAACGTGGGGGCGGGCGACGAGATCATCGTGACCGGCGCGGAGCATCACGCCAACTTCGTCCCGTGGCAGCAGCTGGCGATCGAGAAAGGTGCGGCGTTCACGATCTGTCCGCTCGCGGCGGATGGCCGCGCCGATCTCGATGCGCTGGCGCGGTTGGCGACGAGGAAGACGAAGGTGATCGCGTTCACTCACGTGTCTAACGTGTTGGGCGCCATCAACCCGGTGACGGAGATCGTGAGCATCGCGCGGGGCGTTGGCGCGCTCACAGTGTGCGACGGCGCGCAGGCGGCGCCACACATGCCTGTGCACTTCGACGCGCTCGGCGTCGACTTCTACGCGGCGAGCGCACACAAGATGCTCGGGCCGATGGGTACCGGAGTGCTGATCGGTCGGCGCGAGATACTCGAGGCGATGCCGCCGTATCAGACCGGGGGCGACATGATCGCCTTCGTCGGGGACGAGAGTACGACCTGGAACGTGCTGCCGCACCGGCTCGAGGCGGGGACACCGAACGTCGCGGGCGCGGTAGGGCTCGCGGCCGCGTGCGACTATCTCACCGCGATCGGGATGGAGGCGGTGGCCGTGCACGAGCGAGCGCTCGTGGAGTACGCGTACGAGCGCATCTCCGCGATCGATGGTGTGAGAGTTCACGGACCGGGGGCGCACGAACGAAGCGGCGTGCTGAGCTTTACCGTCGGCGACATTCACCCACACGATCTCGCGTCGCTGCTCGACGAGCGCGGCATCTGCATTCGCGCCGGGCACCACTGCGCCCAGCCGCTCATGCGCAGGCTCGGAGTGTCGGCGACGGCGCGTGCGTCGTTCTACGTCTACAACGACGAGGGCGACGTGGACGTGCTGGTCGAGGCGCTGGAGAGCGCGAAGCGGGTGTTCGCGGTTGCGTAGTCGGTTGGGCGTCACGGTGCTGCTATGCGTGGTGCTTGGTGCCGGCGGCGCATCGGCGCAGTCCGGAAGCGCTTCGGCCAATGCTGACGAACGCGTCTTTCACGATCTTATCCTGCGTCGCCGCGTGGCGTACGGCCACGGAGACACCGCGGCATACGCCAGGCTGGTATCGCCCGACGTCGTTCACATCGACGATCGCGGAAATCGGCGCAACCGTACGGCGCTGATGCAGTTCGTGCTGGCGAACGTGGGCAGCCGGGCGCGCTACGAGGTCGGCGTGGTGCATGTGCGGCATGCCGGCGCGCTCGCGATCGCCGACTGCGACGTCACGGAGTACATCCCGTTCGGTCCTCGCGAGCAGAAGATCGCCGCCCACGAGTCGAATGTGTTCGAGCGTCGGGACGGGCGATGGCTGCTGCTCCAGCACTCGGAGACTCCGATACTGTCGCAGCCGGCGCGCATCGCTCTCGACAGCATGACGCTCGAGCAATACGTCGGACGCTATGAGTGGTATCCAGGCTACGTCGACTCGATCTCCCGGCGCGGTGCGCGGCTCTTCATCCAGAGTACAGGGGATGCAGAGCCGACTGCGCTCACTGCCGCTGGCAACGACGCCTTCTTCGTCGACGGAGATCCGACCGTCGGATTCTTCGTGCGCGGCTCGACGGGAAGGGTGAGCAAGGAGCTCGTACACTTCCTCGACGGACGTCTCGTCATCGCGCGACGAGTTCCGTAGAAATCGAGTCGCCCACCAGCACAGGCGCCTATTTTCTCGTGAGCACATTCGGGATCGAGTCGCCCACGAAGACCGGCGCGGGGAGCGCATCGAGGTGCTCGCGTCCGAGAATCCGCTTGCCGGCATCGGACACCAGAAACGCCGCGAACTTCTCTCCGAGCGCCTTATGCGGGGCGTCGCGTGGAACGGTGAAACCGTAGAGAATCGGCTCGCCCTTGAGCTCGACCGAGTCCCTCGGCGTGTTCCCCGGAATGCGCACGCTCGCGAGTGCGTACTGCGCGGAGTCCGCCGGATCGCTGAGATCGATCGCGCGCGGAAGGGTGACGTAAGGGAGCTTCGCGGCCTGCGCGATCGACTCGTACGACCACGCGTAGTCGATCTCGCCGGCCTGGAGCAGCCCCATGAGGTCGACTTCCTTCGGACGAACGATGTGCGCGGACGAGTTGGCGATGAGGCGATCGGTGAGCCCCTTCTGCTTGTAGTAGAGCTCCGCGAGGCGCATCACGACGAGCGAGCGGTATCCGTTCGGATCGAGCGCGGGATCGGAGCGACCGGTCTGCACCCCCTTCGTCTCGAGGATCCTGTACCAGTTGGTCGAGTCGATGGTGGATGCGGACTTGGACTTCGCCGTGTACATGAGCACCATGCGGTTCCGCGCGAAGCGCGCGTACCAGCTCGCCTGTCCCGGCATCAGATACTTCGGGAAGATCTGATAATCCGCGGAGCCGACGAGATCGGGAATGCGATGGAGCTCGGTGAGCTTGCGCGCGGTCTCGACGCTTCCCGCGTTCTCCTGCTCGACCTTGATGCTCGTGCCGGCGGTGAATGAGTCGAGCGCGGCTCGGAGCGGACGCGCGAGGCTGCCGGCGTTGAAGACGATGATGGTGGAGTCGGCGCTCGCGGCGGAGGCAGCAGCACCGTTAGCTCCCAGATCGGATCCGGAGCAGCGCAATGAGAAGCCCATAATGCCGAATGCAATCAGCATTGCGATCAGGACCGTGAGCTGGCGCTTGATGATCATGTATGCCCCGAAATAATGGCTAGGTACAGTCGTTCCGCGCGAGAGGGGTACACGTTCAACTTAAGGTCGAGAGCTCGAGGAGTCGCGTGCCGCCGAACAATGTGCCGCCACCTTCACGGCCCGGTCCGTGCTTAAACGAACGTGCGCCTCACGCCGCACGGCGTGTTCTTGCGATCCGCACCTCACAAGGGATTTTTATGGGATTCGAGCAGTATCACGAACCGGCAAGCGAGCTCTCTTCGGAGACTCGGACCTTCGCACGCATGATTACCAGCCTGACAGAAGAAGCCGAGGCGATCGGCTGGTACGAGCAGCGCATCTCGCTCGAAAAGGACTCGCAGGCGAAGAAGATCATGCAGAACGCGCAGAAGGAAGAGATGAAGCACTTCGGCATGGATCTCGAGTTTCTGCTTCGGAAGAAGCAGGAGTGGCGGGAGACGCTGAAGGGCATTCTTTTCAGTACGGGTGAGATCACCGCGCGGGCGGACCAGGCGGAGCACGACGCCGACTGAGCCTCGATGGCGCCCGGCTTCCGGTCCGCGCGCACAATCGGCAGGTTGTAGATATGCCTACGACAGAAGCGCGGAAGACACCGCCCGCGCGCCGCGCGCCTGCGCGCGCGACGAAAACGAAGCGCGCACCATCTCCCAGCACGTCGCCGAAGCTTCTCGATGGACGCGTCCAGACGCGGCTCAAGGGGTGGCTCACTTTCGACGGCGAGTTCTTCATCGGGCCGCGCTACATCCGGCTGCTCGAGGCGGTGGGCGTCGCGGGCACGATCCGCGGCGCGTGTGCGCAGTGCGACATGAGCTATCGCACCTGCATCAATCGCATCCGGCAGATGGAGCGCATCCTCGGCGCTCCCATCCTCGAGATCTCGCGCGGCGGCTCGGAGCATGGAAGCGCGAAGCTCACGCCGCTCGCGAAGCGGCTCATCAGCGTCTATCACGAATGGCATCGAGCAATCGTCGCGGCGAGTGATAATGCCGCGCGGCGCCTGTTGAAAGTGTAAGGAGCCGGCGGCGCGGAGGTGAGTGGGAATGGTAGCCGGTCGGGCGACGTTCCGATAGGCAACGCGTTGCATATCGAGCCGGACCAGCGTAGCATGTGCGTGTTCTCCAACCACCCACTGCCTCGTTCCCGGAACTGACCGTTGACTGCCTCTGGACATTTGCAGCGCTCGCTGCGCCTCTGTGGAGTACGCGCGGCTGGCGTCGTGGCCTCGATTGCAACGTGCTGCTGGAGCGCGCAGGCGCTCGCGCAGGACACGACCCGGGCCACGCCGCCTGCCGCCGCTCCTGCACCGACACCGACGTACCTGCTCAATCCATCGCCCGTCATCAACATGCGGTTCTATCCGTCGAAGCCGGCGCTCTCGGGGTATGTGTCGGGAAGAATGACGCACGTCGATGGCGCCACGGGCTTCCTGCTCAATCGTGGCCGGCTGACGGTGCAGGTCGGGCCCAAGCCGTTCTTCGGCATTAAGATTCAAGGCGATTTTTCCGGTGCGCAGACAGGGAAGCTCCGCGCGGACAGCACCGTAGCGGGCTTCTCGCTCACCGATGCGTACGTCCAGCTCGCACCACCACCAGCGTGGGCGCCAGCCGGTTCGATGCTGGCGCAACTGCACCCGGCGATCGTCGCCGGGCAATTCAAAACACTTTACAGCCTCGAATACGTCACCTCCTTCGCCTCGCTCAAGACGGTGGACCGTTCGCAGGTAGTCGATCGGCTATCGCAGAAGCGGGACATTGGCGCGATGGCGCAGGTCGGATGGGGACGGTTCGCGACGCTTTCGGGGGCGGTCGTCAACGGCGAAGGGCCAAACGCCACGAGCAACGCCGACAAGTCCCAGATGCTGTTGTCGCGTTTGACCATCATGCCGGTCTCGTTTCTCGCGCTCTCCGCCAAGGTCGCGCGGGAGGGCGCGGACCACGCATGGGGATACGACGGCCGCATCGTGTGGCGCGCGTTGACGGTGGAGGGGGAAGGGCTCTACCGAAAGCGCCCCACGAGCAGCACCGTCAATCTCGACGCCGGTGGGGGCTACGCACTGATCGCGTACAAGATCCTTCCGTGGCTCGAGCCGGTCTACAAATACGACCGCTACTGGGACACGCGCACGACGAATACCGGCTCCGCACTCACGACCGCCTCGACGCACTCGACGTGGAATGTCTTTGGTGTGAATCTTTTATCGTCGCCCGAGTGGCTGCGTCTGCAACTCGACTGGGAGCGTCGAAACGTCGAGCCCAC
>JBDSHG010000048.1:0-23408 GCA_039918615.1 Gemmatimonadaceae bacterium
GAAGTGGTCGCGATCATCGCGCTCGCGCTGGTCGCCGTGGCCGTCGTCGCGGACGTTCTGCTGCTCCCCGCGAAGTGGCAGCTCGCCGCGCAGCGCATCGTGCCATCGAACGTCGGACTCGGCGACAGGGAGCGAGGGGAATACCGCGTGCGCTCGACGACATCGCGCACGCTTCGCTTCACGCTCTTCGATGCGCTTCCAGCAGTCGTCGAGTCGGCCGAGCCGCGAGGCGAAAGTCTCACGATCAGCGCAAGCGGCGAGAGCTCCCTCCCCTTCACCTTCATCGCGCGCGAACGCGGGGAGTGGGCGCTCGGCCCCGTCGTGCTCCGCATCGAGGGCGTGCTCGGGCTCGTGCAGCGAAGCTTCCGCTACGAGCCCGCGGACTCGATGCTCGTCACCCCGTCGCTCGCCGGCGTGCGCCAGCTCCGCCTGCTCGCGATCCAGCACCGCTTGCGCGACGCCGGCATTCGCTCGATCCGGAAGCGCGGAGGCGGCAGTAGCTTCGCATCGCTGCGCGAGTACGCGGTGGGCGACGATCCGCGCCACGTCGACTGGAAGGCAACCGCGCGCCGCCAGAAGCTCATGACGCGCGAATACACCGTCGAGCAGGGGCAGACTGTGATGATCGCGGTGGACGCTGGGCGCATGATGACGCAGCTCGCGGCTGGAGTGCCGCGCTTCGAGTACGCGCTCTCTGCGGCGACGCTGCTCGCGTCGGTCGCCGTGCAGGGCGGTGACCAGGTCGGGCTCCTGCTCTTCGACGACGAGCTGCGCGCGTTCGTGCCGCCGGCGCGCGGCGACAAGGCGTTGCGCGGTATCCGCCGGGCGCTCATCCCCGCCCGCGCGACGTTGACCGAGCCCGACTACGCGACGGCCTTTCGCACGCTCGCCACGAAGCATCGCAAGCGGTCGCTCATCGTGCTCTTCACCGATGTGATCGATCCCCGCTCATCGCAGGCGGTGATCGCCCACACGGTGCGAAGCGCGATGCGGCATATGCTGGTGGTCGTCGCGCTCCGCAACGACGAGCTCGTGAGCGCCGCGATCCCGACGGAGCACAGCTCCTCCAGCGATCTCTATGCGAGCGTGGCGGCCGAGGAGCTGCTGGGGGCGCGTAACGAGGCGATCATTCGCATGCGGCGCGCCGGAGTTTCGGTGCTCGACGTCTCGCCGAAGCGACTTGCGAGCGCCGTCGTGAATCACTACCTCGAGCTCAAGGCACGCGGATCGGTGTAACGAGCGGATCGGCATACCCGAACTGCTCCGCCGGGGAGTCCAGCTCGTCGCCGCGGCCGCGAGAGAACCAGAACGCGAGTAGAACCGCAGTGGAGAGCGCGATGCCCGCCTTCGCGAGAAAGGGAACGTCGGTGCGAGGCGAGATCAGCCCTTCGATCGTTCCGGCCGCGAGAAGCATCAGCGTCGACGCCGAGATGAGACGGATGGCCCGTCGTCCGTTGATCACGAAGGCCTCGCGCCGCGTGCGAGAGCCGGGGAGGAGGATCGCCCAGCCGATCAGAAAGCCGCCGCCGGCCGCGATACAGATCGCGCTGAGCTCGAGCACGCTGTGCGCGATGACGAAGTCGCGAATCTGATGGAAGATGCCGTAATTGGCGTAGAGTCCGAAGCCGGCCCCGATGCCCACCCCGTTGAGCACGAGCATGAGCAGCGTCACGATGCCCGCGGTCACTCCCGCGGCGAAAACCCCGAAGGTTACCTGCACGTTGTTCGTGATGATCGAGCTCGCCAGAACAGGGCGCTCGAAGTCCTTGGTCGAGATGTATTCGTGCTTCCCGATGCTGTCGCCATGCGCACCCGTGACGACTCGGTCGATCATCCCCGGCGGAAGCAGCTCGTACGCTAGCGCAGGATGGCGCACCATCGCCCCGAACGTGATGGCCATCGGTGCGAAGAGAAAAAACGCGGCGGCCAGAATGAACGCTCCCGACCGGCGCACCTCGCGCGGCACCGAGACCGACAGATAGCGCCAGCCGTCCCGCACGGACATCCCGCGCTGGCGATAGAGAAAGTTGTGCCCGGCGCCGAGAAGCCGACTGACGTAGAAGATCGAGTCTCCGTCCTCGCTGCCGGATGCCGTGCGCAGCCGCGCAAGATCCGTGGAGACTTCCCGATAGAGCGCGACGAGACGGCTGACTTCCTCGGCCGACATCGAGCGCAGCCCACGCCGCTGCGCTTCGGAGAGCGCCGTCGAGAAGTCTCGCCACCGACCGGCATTGAGCGCGACTATCGCGTGTCGCTCGCGCGCGGCGCCTTTCGCGCCGGGCGATGGGAGTCCGCGCGCACGGGCATCGCTCTCGGTCTCGAAGAGGCGCAGCAGCTGCGCCATTGGTGCGCTGCCATTGTCCACCAGGTGGCTGCGATACCGATCGGCGAGCTGCGCCGCGAAGGAGCCGCGGAGCACGGGGTCGAGCTCCGTGCGGCGCCCCATGAAGCGCCCGAGCAGCGCGAACTCCTCTTCGGTGAGCTGCGAGGTGATCGCCGCGCGCGTCGCGACGTCGGGGGCGCTTCGCGTGGCTGATGAGATCAGTGCGCGCCGCTCGTGCACCACGAAGGTGCCAGCGACCATGTCGCCCAGGCGCTTCCCCGATTTGTTGGCCGCGACACTCACGAGCCCCACGGCGTAGAAGAAGCCGGGCTGCATGTCGATGAAGCGCAGCAGGTTTCGCGCGGCAGACGCGCCAAAGGATACGGAGTAGCCGCCGTCCTGCACGACGCGAATGCCGAGCATGCGCTTGCCGGGCGTCTGTCCGTCCCAAATTGCCTCGAAGACCACGTAGTAGCCCCAGAGCAGTGCAAACGAGACGAGGATCCAGAGCGCGCTGACCCATGCGGAGGACATCTTCTCAATGGTGGTCCTGCCGCTGAACAGCGCCGAATCGAATACGGCGAGCATCAGAAACAGGACGAGCTGCGATATGCCGATGACGACGAGGTCGATGAGACCGGCGGCCGTGCGCGATCCGACGCCAGCGACGGTGTAGGAAAGCACCGTTTGTTCGGGTGTCTCGATCTCGACGCGCCGTTCGAGCGACTCGGTGCTCATTGCGAAGACAGGTCGGAGATGAGCAGCGTCATGAAGGCGACGCCGCGAGCGTAGTCGTGAACGCCGATCCGCTCGTTGGTGCCGTGAATGCGCTCGAGATCCTTCGGGCCGATCTGGATGGGCAGGAAGCGATAGACGTCGCGCGCGTAGCCGCCGTACTGGCGCGAGTCCGTAGCGGCGACGACGAGCGACGGGGCGACGATGGCCTCCGGCTCGAGCACGGTGATGTCGCGCGCGAGAATGCGGTATGCGTTCGAGATCGTGCTCGACACGGGTGACGGTGGCGTGCCCGGTCCCGCCATCGCGACGACGACGTTGGTGTCGTCGACGACTCTCTTCACGTGCTCGACGACGCTCTCCGGCGTCTCCCCCGGAATGATGCGGAAGTTCACGATCGCCTGGGCTCGAATGGGAAGCACATTCTCCTTCGGGCTCCCCTGGATCATCGTCGGCGCGGTGGTGGTGCGGAGCGATGCGTTGGTGACGGGCGAGCGCTCCATCATCCGCGTCACCAGCGGTCTTGTGAGCCAGAGATTCGCCATCATGACGCGCGCCCCCAGCGACATCTGGCGTCCGAGCTGCTCGAGCATTCCCTCCGCCGCGCCATTCAGGTGCGCGGGAAGCGGGTGCTTCTCGAGCCGGTCGATGGCCTGCGCGAGGATCCCGACCGCCGTCTGCGGTGGCGGCATCGATGAATGCCCTCCCGCCGACATTACGGTGAGCTGCACGCTCATGTGCCCCTTTTCGGCTATCCCGATGAGCCCTGCCGGACGCGCGACCCCCGCGATGATGCCGCGGATGATCCCGCTCCCTTCGTCGATCGCGACGAGCGGCTTCACGCCACGCGACTTGAGGAGCGCGACGATCGCGCCCGCTCCGTGCCCCTCGACCTCCTCATCATCTCCGAAGGCGAGATAGACCGTGCGCTTCGGTGTGTATCCCCTGGCGACGAGCGCCTCGACGGCCTCGAGCGTCGACAGCACACCGACCTTGTCGTCGAGCGTGCCGCGCCCCCAGACGAAGCCATCGGCGATGTCGCCCGAGAACGGAGCGTGGGTCCACGCGCCCTCGGAGCCTGCCTCGACAGGGACGACATCCATGTGCGACATCATGACGACCGGCTCGAGCGTGCTGTCCGCTCCCTTCCATTCGAAGAGGAGATTCGCCGGAGCAACGACCTCGTGCGCGAGGGTCGCATATGTGCGCGGGAAGCTTTGCGCGAGATACTCGTGGAGCCCGCGCATGGGCCCGAGCTCCGGCCCCGAGTCCTGCTTCGAAATCGTAGCGAAGCGGATCGCGCCCCCGAGATGCGCCGCGAGCAGGGTGTCGTTCACCGTCGCGAGCGTCACATCAGAATGCGCCGCGCCGCGGATCGGAGTGAATCGCATCGTGCGCACGGCCACGACTACCACGAGCGCGAGCACGAGGGCCCCCAAAAGCGCGGCGAGCTTCTTCATGCCGCAATTTGGCGCTGGTGGCGCGGCTGTCCAGAGCGGTGGCGGGGACCCGCTACTATCTTCAAGCTTCCGTTCCCCATGAATCACATGCGATACGACGCTCTTCGATCACGCCTCCTCGTGCGCGCCGCGTGGCTGGCCGCGCTCGCTCTTTCCGCGGCTGCGGTACTCCCCGCCGCCGCGCAGGATTCGGCCAGCGCCGGCCCACCTCCGAAGCTCGCCACTCCACTGCCGAAGGATCCGGCGGTCACCACCGGCGTGCTGCCAAACGGCCTCCGCTACTACATCCGCGTGAACCACAAGCCGGAGAAGCGCGCCGAGCTTCGACTGGTCGTCAACGCGGGGTCGGTGCTCGAGGACAGCTCGCAGCGCGGGCTCGCGCACATGGTCGAGCACATGGCCTTCAGCGGCACGACGCACTTCAAGAAGCAGGAGCTCGTCGACTACCTCGAGTCGACCGGCGTTCGCTTCGGTGCCGACCTCAACGCCTCGACGAGCTTCGACGAGACGATCTACGAGCTCACGGTGCCGACGGACAGCACAAAGCTGTTCGACAAGGGATTTCAGATCCTCGCCGACTGGTCGCGCGGGCTCACCTTCGATTCGACGGAGCTCGCGCGCGAGCGCCACGTCGTCATCGAGGAGTGGCGCCTCGGCCGCGGCGCATCGGCGCGCATGCGCGACAAGCAGTTTCCGATCATCTTCAGCGGCTCGCGGTACGCTCAGCGCCTTCCGATCGGTGACAGGCACACGCTCGAGACTGCGCCGCGCGCGACGGTCAAACGATTCTACGACAGCTGGTATCGCCCCGACCTCATGGCCGTCGTCGCCGTTGGCGACTTCGACAAGACCAAAGTCGAGCGGCTGATCAGGGCGCAGTTCGCGAGCTGGCCCGCGAAGAAGCGCGAGCGCCCGCGTCCGTCTTATCCGGTGCCGGATCACGACTCGACGCTCGTCACGATCGCGACCGACAGCGAGGCAACGCGCTCGACCGTCGCCGTCTACTATCTGCAGCCGCTGCGGTTGCAGAAGACGGTCGGCGACTTCCGCGAGCAGATGATCGGCTCGCTGTACAACGAGATGCTCAACGCGCGATTGCAGGAGATCGCGCAGCGTCCCGGAGCGCCGTTCATCGGCGCCTTCTCGAACCAGGGGCGGCTGATCCGCTCGAAGGAAGTCTACGTCCTCACTGCGCTCGTTCCCGACAGCGGCGTCGAGATCGGTCTGCGTGCCGTCGTCACCGAGGGGGAGCGTGTCGCGCAGCACGGCTTCACCGCCACCGAGCTCGATCGCGCGAAGAAGGACATGCTCCGCGGGATGGAGAGCGCGTACGCGGAGCGCGACAAGACGCCGTCGGGTTCGTTCGTCTCGGAATACGTGAGCGCCTTCCTCGAGCACACGCCCACCCCGAGCATCGCGCAGGAGTACACCCTCTACCAGCAGCTCATTCCCGGCATTCAGCTCTCCGAGGTCAATGCGCTCGCCCACAAATGGCTGAGCAATCGTAGCCGCGTGATCGTCGTCAACGCGTCGCAGAAGGCCGCGGGGGCGCTGCCGAGCGAGGCTGCGCTGCGCGCGGTGCTGGATAGCGCGGCGCACGTCAGCGTCGCGGCCTACACGGATTCCGTATCGAACGCTCCGCTCGTTCCCATGCTGCCCACGGCCGGGACGGTCGTCTCGTCGACCAACATCGCATCCGTCGGAATGACGGAGTGGAAGCTCTCGAACGGCGTGCGCGTGCTCGTGAAGCCAACGGACTTCAAGGATGATGAGCTGCTCTTCCGCGCGTACGCTGCGGGCGGCACATCCGTGGTGAGCGATTCCGATTATCTCGATGCGACGATCGCGACCGCCGCGGTCGACGCGGGCGGCATCGGCGTGTTCAGCTCGACGCAGCTGCAGAAGGCGCTCGCCGGCAAGTCGGTGCAGGTTGGCGAGTATATCGGCGCAATTCAGCAGGGGATGTCGGGTGGCGGGTCGCCCAAGGATCTCGAGACGCTGATGCAGCTCATCTATCTCTCGTTCACCGCTCCACGCGCCGACAGCGCCGCGTTCGAGGCGTATCGCAACAAGATCGAGGTGCTCCTCGCGAATCGCGCCGCGAGCCCGTCGGCGGCGTTCAGCGATACCCTCGATCTCACGCTCTCGCAGCACCACTTCCGTGCGAAGCCGCCCACGGCGCAGGACATGGAGTACGTGCGCCTGCACCACGCGATCTCGCTCTACAAGCAGCGCTTCGCGGACGCGAGCAACTTCACCTTCGTCTTCGTCGGCACGATCGACACGACGAAGCTGAAGCCGCTCGTCGAGCAGTACATCGGCAGCCTGCCGTCGACGCACGCCGCGGAGAAGTGGAAGGACGTCGGCATGTCGTATCCGCCCGGCGTGATCACGCGCGAGGTGAAGCGCGGCATCGAGCCGAAGTCGCAGACCGCGATCGTGTTCACGGGGCCGTTCGACTTCACGTGGGAGAACGTGCAGCAGATCAGCGCGCTCTCGGACCTGCTCGAGATCAAGCTCCGCGAGCGCCTTCGCCAGGATCTGGGTGGCACGTACGGCGTTGGCGTGAGCGCGAGCCCGACGCACTTCCCGAAGGAGACGTACGCACTACGCATCGACTTCGGCTCCGCACCGGAGCGCGCCAACGAGCTGCAGAAAGCCGTCTTCGCCGAGATCGACAGCGTGAAGAACAACGGCGTCTCCGAGAAGGATCTGCAGAAGATTCGCGAGGCCGACCTCCGCGCGCGCGAAACCAGCCTGCGTCAGAATCGCACCTGGCTGAGCCTTCTCGCGAGCTACGACGTCAACGGATGGGACCCGTCGCTCATCCTCAAGTACGATGAAAACGTTCGTGCGCTCAGCTCGTCCAGTCTGCAGGCGGCCGCGCGCAAATATTTCGACACGTCACGCTACGTCGTCGTACAGTTGCTGCCAGCGCATTGACCGCGCGATGGGTGTAAACGAACGACTGACCTTCTTTCAGCGAGATTCCTGATGCGCAGCATGATGCTCCCGATCGCCATCGCTCTCTTCGCTCAGGGCGCCGGCGCCCAATCGCCGCACGTGACGCCGGCGGGCGATCTATCGGTGAAGAACGACACGATCTACAGTCTCGCGGTGAAGGCATCCGACTACGCCGACCAGCCGTTCGTCTTTCTCCTCGACGACGGCATCGTGAAGCTCGAAGCCGACGGCTCGGGGAGCCGCACTTATCGGCAGGTCGTACAGATCCTCACGCCAGAGGCGGCCGAGCGGTGGGGTGAGCAGTCGTTCGGCTATTCGACGGACAAGGAAGAGTTCACGCTCAACTGGGCGCGCGTCGTTCGCCCCGACGGCTCCGTGGTGAGCGCCAAGCCTGTTCACGAGCAGGAGTCGCTCGCACCGGTTGCGATGGAGGCGCCCGTCTACTCCGACGAAAAGCTCCACCGCATCTCGCTCGGCGGCATCGCACCGGGCACGATCGTCGACTACAGCTACACCGTGCAGACGCTGAAGCCGATCATTCCCGGCGATTTCCTGACGACGTGGAACGTTGTGACAGGCACGCTCACGCGGCGCTCGCGGCTGATCGTCGACATGTCGGCGTCGATGACGCCGCGCATCGAGGAGCATCACCTCACATTCGCGCGCAAGGAGACCACGGCGGGCAGCCGACGGATCTACACTTGGGCAAAGAACGACGTGGCGAAGCCGGACATCGAGCCGCTCGCGCCCGACTCCAGCCACGGCGAATCGCTCATCGTCGCGTCGCCGATCAAGTGGGCAAGCATCGCGACGTGGTACGCCGGACTCGCGAAGGGGCGGTATGCGCTCACGCCGCCGATCGAGCAGGCGCTCTCGCGCACCGTCGCGAGCTCGAAGACGCTCGACGACTCCATTCGTGCCGTGCATCGCTGGGTCGCGCAGGACTTCCGATACGTCTCCCTCTCGCTCGGCATCGCAGGCTTCCAGCCACATCCACCGGCCGAGGTGTTCGCGAACAACTATGGCGACTGCAAGGACAAGGTGACCTTCTTCGTCGCGATGCTGAACAGGATGGGGGTTACCGCCTATCCAGTGCTGCTAAGCAGCTACGGCGCGGTGGATCGCGCGTTGCCGAGCGGGCATCAGTTCAATCACATGATCGCGGCGGTGGATCGCGATGGGAAGCGGACGTACGTCGATCTCACTGCGGACATCGTTCCGTACGGCTCCCTGCCGCCGCAGGAGCAGGGCTCGTTCGGGCTGGTCGTGCATCCGGATGGAAAGAGCGAGGAGATCACCTTCCCGACGGACCCGGCCGCGTCGAATGTCGCCGAGGTGCACATCAAGGGCGCGTTGACGCCGAGCGGATTGTTCAGCGGAAAGTGGACGTGGCGGGCGTCGGGCGCGCCGCAGTACGCGATGCGCGGCTCGATGTCGGGGTCGACGAAGCCGGACTCCACTGCGCGTGCCCGCACCACGCTCGCGATCGCGAACTCGATCTTCGAGGGGTCGGCCGGCGATAGCCTGCAGCTCTTCGACGGCCGCGATCTCGCCGCGGAGCCGCAAATCTCGGTGCTGATTCGCCACGGCAAGGCGGCGTCCGACGCGGGGGGCATGGAGATTCTCACGATCCCGATCAAGAACTTCGCGGTGCCGAACTATGTCGCATCGCTCGAGGCCCGCGGTGCGCGCAAGCTGCCGATCGATGCGAGGAAAGTGTGGGGGCCGCGCACGGAGTTCGAGGATCTCACGCTGATACTCCCGGCGGGGTGGAAGGCGAAACTTCCGGCCAGCGACACGGCCACGAGTGTGTTCGGCAGCTACGCGTCGGAGTACACGCAAAAGGGGCAGGAGCTGCACATCTCCCGTCGCATGACGGGCGCCGTGGGCGTGCAACCGGCAGCGAAGTACGACGAGCTGCTGGCGTGGCTGAAGAAGATGTCGTCGGACGACGCGAAGTACGTGATCCTCGAACACTCGTAAGGGCGCGGCGCGGACGCCTACAGCACCGGCGCTTCGTCAGAGGCGAGACGGGTCAGCACCGCGCGGTCGATGCGGTGGCTGCCGTTGAAGCTCACGTGCTCGAATGAAATGCCACTCGCAGCCAGGCGCGTCTTCTGCGCCGCGAGCATCTCCGAAGTCGCGTGCTCGTCCGCGGTGCCCGCGACGACAATGATGCGCGCGGCGCGAAGCGCTGGCGCCGCCGCGAGATCGATGTCCGTCGGCATCATGCCGCCCCACAGAAGTGCGCGGTCGACGCGTACCTTCGTTCGCTCAAGCCATCGAGATGCCGTGGCGACCCCCTGCGAAAAGCCGAGCACCGTGAGGGTCGGCTGCGCGCCGTCCAGTAGCGACGTCACGTGCGCATGCAGCGCGTCGAGATACTCGACGTAGTCCTCGATGTCGCTGAGGCGATCCTCGCGGGTCATCCAGCTCGCGCCGACGTGCGTGTCGGCGTGTGTCTTCCCCGGAACGTCCACGTAGAAGCGCGAGAGCGCCTCGGGGGCGACGATCAGCCGATGCGGCGCCTCGAGCGACTCGAAGTGACGGATGAAACGGCCGGCGAGCTGCCCATACCCGTGGCAGACGAACCAGAGCTCCCGGATGGACGCACCCGGATCGCCGGCGGTGAAGTAGCGTGCGGTGCGTGAAACGGGGAGATGGTGTTCTCGTCGCATGGGGAAGAGTGGTCGGTTACCGGAAGTGCGTCAACGGGTGGGCTACCGCGGCGCGCGGGCGATGGCGAGACTTCCGCATGCGAATCAACCGCATTTCGCCGCGAAGCTGGCTGCTCGCGCTGTACGTGCTGACGATCGTGATCGTCGCCATCGGCAAGGCGTACGGGCAGCGCGGGCCGGACAACAACTTCCTGGTCTTCAGGTGGTCGTTTCTGAATCTGGCGGCGGGCCATGACATGTACGCCGCGCAGCCGCTGCATCACACGGATATCTACAAGTACAGTCCGAGCTTCGCGGTGCTCTTCGCGCCGTTCGCGCTGATCCCCTTCGCGCTCTCGCTCGCGATCTGGGATGCGCTGAACGCGCTGCTCCTCTTCGTTGCGGTGGAGAAGCTGCTGCCGAGCCGGCAGGCGGCGATCGCCCTCGCGCTCATCTATCTCGAAGTGCTGCGCTCGATGCAGCGGACGCAGAGCAATTCGCTGGTGACGGCGCTCGTCATCCTCGCCTTTCTCGCCTTCGAGCAGCGCAGGCAGCTCGGCGCCGCATTCGCGATCGCGGTGGGGGCGGCGGTGAAGATCTTTCCGCTCGCCGCGCTCGCGCTCGCGATCTTGTATTCGCGCCGCTTTCGCTTCGCGCTGATGATGACGCTGGCACTGGTGGTCGTGCTCGCGATTCCGCTTCTCGTCGTCTCGCCGGCGGGGCTCGCTGCGCAGTATCAGTCATGGCGCGCCGTCGAGGCGGCCGATGCGCTTTCAGTGGGCGGCGGCGGCGGCGGTGGCTTGTACGGCGGCGTGATGCAACAGCTGCGGCTCATCTTCGGCGTCGATTGGCCAAACTGGCCCGTGCAGCTCGCGGGGACGCTGCTGTTGATGTCACCGCTCGCGAAATCGAGTAACTGGGAGTACGCGGCGTTTCGTGTGCGCTTCCTTGCGACGCTGCTCGTCTACATGGTGATCTTCAACCACCAGTCCGAGTCGCCGTCGTTCGTGATCGCGGTGACGGGGATCGCGATCTGGTTCGTGAGCACGCCGCGGAGCTGGTGGCACACGACGGTGATGGTGCTGACGATTCTGATCGTTTCGATCTCGTCGACGGACATCACGCCGAAGAGCTGGCAGCGAAACTTCTTCGTGCACTACAGGCTGAAGACGATTCCCTGCACCGTCGCGTGGCTGACGATGATGTGGGAGCTGATGACTTTTTGCCCGTCAGAGAGCGGCGAAGCTCGTGAGCTCGATGTCCTCGCGCGCGAGCCGCTCGCGCACGGCGGCTGACAGCAACTCGGCCAGCTCGATCTCGCGGGGCGCGGTGTAGGCATCCTGCGCGACGAGCGCTTCGTCGACGTGGCCCGGGTGGACCATGAGCTCCGTGCTCCCGGGCTCGAGGGTGTCGAGCGTGCGGCGCAGCCGGCTCGCGAAGTGTGTGCCGCCCTGGAGCGAGATACCGCGAAAGTGGTCCGTCGTTTTCAGCAATGGAGGGAGTGGTAACGCGTGCGCTCGGCGTAGCGCCATCGCAAGCACGAGCTTGCGCGACGTCGCGGCCATGTCGAACACGTTGATTCCAAGCGGCTCACGCGGGATGCGAATCACCCGAATGCCGGTGTCGCGCGTCACACCGGTGACGATCGGCCAGATCCCCGGCAGAATGTGCGAATGCCGATGGCTGTCGAGATGCGTCACCGCAATCCCGGCGCCGCGTACGCGCTCGATCTGCGCGCGCGTCTCCGCCTCGAGCTCTCCCGCGTCGACGCGCCCCGCCCACGCGCGCCAGGCGAGCGCGCCCAGCGAATGGAGCGCGCCGGTGGCTGCGTCGGTGAGCGATGGCACCCGCAGCAGCGGTCGCCCCTGGACGAGATTCAGATGCACGCCCACGCCAAGCGTCGGGTTCGCGCGCGCCAGCCGAACCGCGTTCTCCCAATCCACCCCATTCGCCATGATCGACGTCGAGGTCACGCTCCCCGCCGCAAACGCCTCGACGATCCCGCGGGTTACCCCCTCCGAGAATCCGAAGTCGTCGGCATTGATGATGAGCCGCCGGCGATCAGGCGTAGCGGCCACGCCAGTCGTTGCGGCGGATGTGCACGAGATCGCGAATCATGCGGATCACGTCCTCCGCGAATCGCACCGTCGTCGGCTCCTCGTCATAGCGAAAGAATACCGCGGTCTGCGCCAGCGAGAGGCCGTGCTTTTGCGCGATGAACAACGCCTCGACGTCGAAACCGAAACGCGGGATGGTGATGCGCGGAAAGACGATCTCCGCCGCGTGTGCCGTGAACCCCTTGAGCCCGGCCTGCGTGTCGAGCACCCGCGGAATCAGCGTCCATCGCACCATCGCATTGAACACTCGACTCATCACGTGCCGCGTGTATAAATACGAAAAGAACGTCGGGCTCATCAAGTAGCGCGACTCCGCGAGCACCCGGCACGCGATCGCCACATCCGCGCCGCCCTCGAGCGCGGCGAGGATCTTCCCGACCTCCGTCGCCGGATACGCGAGATCCGCATCGGTGAACACGCGATACTGTCCGACAGCAGCACGCATCCCGCGCGTGACAGCGTTCCCCTTCCCGCGATTCTCCTCGTTCCGGATGAGCCGCATCTCCGGCATCGCGCTCGCAAAGTGCTCGAGAATCGCGCGCGTTTCCGCATTGCTGCAGTCGTCCACGAGGAGCAGCTCCCACGAGTACGTTTGCGCACACAGGAACGTTCGCAGCTCCTCGAGACTCGACGGCAGCCGCTCCGCCCCATTGTACACGGGGACGACGAGCGAGAGATGCGGCGGTGGATGCGGCTCCGCGGTGCTCGCGCTCATGCCGCCGTCGGTCTCCCGCGCAGCCGCGCCGCGAGCTTCTGCGGCCAGTCGCGCTCCATGCATGGACGCTCGATCAGCGCGAAGTAGACGCCGCAGACGAGGAGCACAGGCGGAACGATGATCGCGCACTGAACCAGCAGGTGCACCCACTGCACGTTCGTCGACGCGATCGGCAGCGTGTGCCGCCCGATGATCGAGATCAGCGGGAAGTGCAGCAGATAGATCGAGTAGCACATGCCGCCGATCGTCGCGAGCACCGGCGTGCCCAGCACGCGCGAGGTGATCGTACCGCGAAAGGCCGCACAGAAGAGCACGAAGGCGATCGCGATGAACAGCGCCGGATACTGGACGTCACGCATCCAGAGCCACGCGAGCAGCGGCCAGCCAGCCAGCGACACCGTATCCCACGCGAACGTGCGCTCGGGCTTTCCCTTCCAGTCCGTCACGTAGAGATCGGCGATCAGAAAACCGCACAGGAAGAACTGCAGAAAGCCGACGACCGACAACGGCACCCACGCCGCCGGCGCAAGCCACCCCTGCACCGCGATGATCGCGGCCGCCGCGACGACGATCACCGCCCGTCGCACCCATTTGTTCGCCACCGTGAAGACGATCGCAAGTGCCGGCGCGAGAATGTAGAACTGCACTTCGATCTCGAGCGACCACGCAACGACGTTGATCGTGCTCGGCACGCCGTACACGATGTTGTGCACGTAGCCGAGGCTGGCGAGGAGATGGGGGAGCAGCGGCGCGCGCGCGGCGCCCGTCGCCGCGATGGCGGTGGCGAGGCCGATCATCGCGATGATGTACGGGGGCTCGAGTCGCGTTAGCCGCCTGATGAAGTACGCACGGAGCTTCACCGGCGGGCGGCCGCCCAGGCGATGCGCCGCGAACGGGAGCGCGAGCACGAAGCCGCTGATGATGAAGAAGAGGTGGACGCCGTAATGCCCAGTCGCGGCGAAGCGGTCGAGAAGGTCCTCGTTCGCCGCACTGCCCGCCGGGATCCGGAACTTCGTCGTCAGGTAGTCGTGCACGTGAAAGAGCACCACGAGCGCGATCGCCACGAAGCGCAGTCCATCCACCTCGGCGATGAACCGCCCGCTCGTGGTGCGGCGGCGGAGATGCTTGAGCCAGTCCGGCCATCGGCGCTCCTGGTCCGGGCGCGCGTGGGTCGCGTCCGTCACCGGGCGTGCAGGCAAATAGTTGACAAAGTCAACGACTCACTGCCGTCGAGTGGGGAGAGGGTCGCCGCTTCGCCATTGCGCAAGATGACGAGGTGAGGGCGGCAGCGCGCGGGAAGTGCCGCCACGAAGCTGCGCAGCGTATCGACCGCCTCGCTCTCGCCGTCATCGCCCAGCTCGAATGTCCCCCAATGAATCGGAATCATCGTGGCGCTCCTCGTCACGATCGCCGCCCGCACCGCATCGTCGGGACCGAGATGTTTGCGCGCCATGTACCACCGTGGCCTGAACGGCGAGATGGGGAGCAGCGCCAGCGTGAAGCGGCTCCATCGCGCGTGCAGCTCGGCGTACATGCGCCCCCACCCTGTGTCGCCGGCAAAGTAGACCGTATCGCGCGCACCCTCGATCACGAATCCTTCCCAGAGCCGTTCGTAGCGATCGGAGAGCGTGCGCCCCGACCAGTGTCGCGCCGGCACCGCTGTCACCCGCACCCCGGCGCCGAGCGGCAGCGACTGCCACCAGTCGAGCTGCTCGGCCCCCTGCACTCCCTGCGATGCGAGATAGCCCGGATTTCCCAGCCCCGTGATGATGCGCGGATGAAAGCGCCGCTGCAATCGCATCAGCGTAGGGAGATCCATGTGGTCGTAGTGATCGTGGCTGATCAGCACGATGTCGATTGGCGGAAGCGAGTCGAAGGGAATTCCCGGGGGGCGATGGCGCCGCACGCCGATCGCGCCCTCCAGCCCGACGTGCGCCGACCACACGGGATCGGTGAGGATATTGAGCGAATCGAGCTGCAGCAGCACCGTCGCGTGATTCACCATCGTCACGCGCATCGCCCCGCCGCCCACTCTCCCCGGCGGCGCCGGCGCGGGGATCGCCGCGCTGTCGGGCCAGGCGCCACGATGCCGGGTCAGCCACCAGCGCGTGAGCTCCGTGGGCTGCTGCTCCGCGAAGGCTTCCTCATTGAAGAAGTGATGTCCATCGAAGTGGTCGCTGCGCGGCCCGCGATACTCCGGAAGAATCGCCGCGGTGCACGCGGCCGCCGCGAGCGCGACGAATGCGCCGGCGACGATCGAGACGCGCATGACGCTCACGTGACGCTCACGTGACGCGGAGGACGATCTTCCCCACCGTATCGTTCGACTCGAGACTCGTGTGAGCCGCGCGCACTTCGGCGAGCGGGTACTCGCGGTCGACTACGGCGCGCAGCACCCCGCGCGCGAAGAGCGGTACGACCTGCTCCTCGAACGCGCGCGTCGCCGCGATCTTCTCCTCGAGCGCGCGGCCGCGCAGCATCGTTCCGCGAATCGTAATCCGCGAGGCGAGCACGCGACCCAGCGGGATCTGGGCGTCGCGGCCGGCGAGCGTGCCGATGACCATCAGCCGGCCGAGCGGCGCCATGACCTCGATGCTCGCGGGGAAGTACGCGCCGCCGACGAGATCGAGCACCACATTCATGCCGCGGCCGCCGCTCCACTGCTTCGCATGCGCAGCGAGCTCGCTCATGTCGCTCGTTGCCGCCCATCCGTCCTCGAGACCGAGCTCCTTCGCGCGGGCGATCTTCCCCTCGCCGCGCGCGGTGCCGAACGGAATCGCGCCCAGTGCGCGCACGAGCTGCACGGCGGCGAGCCCGACGCCGCTCGCCACCGCGTGGATGAGCACCGACTCCGATACGCGGAGAGATGCCTGCGTCACGAGCGCGTCGTGCGCCGTGATGAACGCTTCCGGTATCGCTGCGGCGTCGGTGTAGCTGATGGAGTCGGGGATCGCCGCGAGCAGCCGCTCGTGCGTGACGACATACTCGGCGTACGCACCGCCGCCGACGATGCCGAAGACCCGCTGCCCCAATCTCCAGCGCGTCACACCGGCCCCGAGCTCGGCGATCTCGCCGGCGAGCTCCATCCCCGGGATGTCCCTCGGCGCATCGGGGGGCGGCGGATAGCGCCCTTCTCGCTGCATGAGATCTGCGCGATTGAGCGCGGTCGCGTGCACGCGCACGAGCACCTGCCCGTACGATGGAACCGGGCGCGCGACGTCGCGGAGCTCGAGCACGTCCACGCCGCCGGGCGTGGTGATGACGACAGCCTTCATCACTGCGCGCCTCGGGGCAGCACAATGCGCGCGCTCATCGACATGCGGTGGGCATTCTCCCGAAATGTATGTCAGAGCCGCGCTCGCGAACGTTTCGTATGAGGCTACATCCGCTAGAATCGCGCCGAAGTGTACAGGTCTGCACGCAATGCGTGATTCGGATTGATCCCGTGCGCGACATCAAAACGAATGAGGCCATCGAGCACGGATGCACCGATCCCCGCGCCGGAGATGGGGCGCAGCGACTTCCCGAATGCGCCGCGCGCGCCGGCCCAACCGATGTCGTAGAAGATGGTTGGGCGAATGCCCGCGAAGGTACGCCCGATCTCCGCGCGGCCGAGCCAATAGGCATCTCCCGCCTGCGTTCCGGGCTCCTGCCCACGCACCGTCGCCACACCGCCGAGGAACCATGCGCGTTGGATCGGGATCGATCCCACCGAGCTGCCGACGCTCGCCGTCAGCGCGCCGTCGAGCTTCGCGCCCAGCGCGTGCGTGGCCGTCGCCTCGGCGGACGCGCGCGCGTAGTCGAAGGTGCCCGTCGCCCCCTCGCCGCGCAGATCGACCACCGCGCGGAGCCCCTGCGGATCGAGGCCGAACGATTCGTGATACTGCGCGCCGATTCCAAACGCCGTCGCATCTGCGGCTCGGATGTTCGAATTGAATCCCGCGCCGCCGAGCAGATGCCAGAGCGAGAGATTCGTGTGCTTCTCGGCATCGCCCTGGCGCTCGGCGAACAGCCGCCAGGTGAAGGCGCCATTGCGCGGCGAAATCGACACGAGCTCGGCTCCGGCGCTTCGGAAATAAAACCCCTCGTCGTGCGCCCAGAGCAGCGACGAGATCGAGGCGCCGACGCTGAGCGGATCGCCCCAGTCGTTCGCGGAATTCAGCCGACGGTACGCGCCCAGCGAGTACGTGCGGTCGCCGTTGCCGCGCATCAGGTGCGCCTCGACGTTCGGCTGCCAGTCGGCAACGCCGAGGCGTGCCGAGGCGTTTGCCGTGTAGCCGTTGCCAAGCGTACTCTCGACGAGGATACCGGCGGAGAGCGCTTCGACGCGATTGTAGCGCAGCATGCCGCGGTCGACGCCGTAGTGAATCGTCGCCGGTTGCGGAGCCCACCCGGGCTGCAACCCGAAGTCCAGTGATTTCTGTAGCTCCTCACGATCCTTCGTCCCGAAGAGCTGATCGCCGGGATCGTAGATCGAGGGCGAAAATTCCTTCGAGTGCGTGAGGCTCGCCGTGTCGCACGGAATGCGAACGAGAATCGGAAGCGCGCGGTCGTAGCGGATCGAGCGATGCGTGACGGTGTCGCCCTTCGCACAGCGGAGCATCCCCTCGTCCGCGCCTTCTGCGCGCATCCGGGCACGCGCCTCCCGACGCTCCGCGCGAGTCATCCCGACGGTGTCCGCCATCGCCTTGCGGCGCGCCTCCTCGCGCTTGCGTCGCGTCGAGTCGTGCGCCGCCGACGTTGTGGAGTCTGCGGAAGAGAGGAAGATCGGCGGGAGCGAGTCGGTGCCATTGACGCTCGCGTAGCGGTAGCTCTGCTCGACGGAGAACGGAGCGCGCATGAAGCCGACGCGCATCCGCCCTTCCACGGTCTCGAGGCGCGGAAGCCACCAGCGCTGCTCGTGCAGATCGTACTCGATCGTGAGCGACGTGATATCGAGCGACATTGGGAAGATGATCGGCTTCACGGCCCTCGGCACATCCTCGAAGGCGTCCTTCTCCGTCGCCTCGACGAATTGCACGATATCGAGCGGCATCGACGGGCGATACACCGCACGCACGAGCTGCGCGCTCTTCACATCGAACCAGAGCGAGCCGACGATCAGGTCGAAGCGCGGCTGCCGCGCTTCCACCTTCACCTCGCGCAGCCGGCCGCGCGTGCCGTCCGGAAGGAGAAAGGAGACCGAGTCGCCGCTCTGAAAGCGGTAGTACGCTTCGGCGCCCGACGCGAGTGGATTCACGAGCACATCGTCGTTCGAGGATCTGGTGCCGTGCTCGCCGCCGACGAAGCGCAGAAGGCTCTCGCGCCCCGGATAGTACGGAACCGCATCCATGTCGAGCATATCGGTCATGACGTGGACGCCAGGGGCGACCATTGGGAACGCGGATCGCGCGCCGACGACGTCGACCACTGCACCCTTCCCGCGCTGCCACCGCACGCGCGACGCCATCTCGTTCCGCAGAAAGAGCTTCTCGAGACCGACCTTCCCGATCCCGAGACCGACGGTGAGCCGCTCGTGCGACATCGCGTCGTACGCGAGGAGCGAGGAGTCCTGCTGCAGCCGTGCGCGCCGCGCGTGCAGAATGGTCTCGCGGGCGACGGGATCGCGATACGCATTCGCCTCGAGCTCCGGCGTGAGCGCTACGCTCCGTTCGGCGCGCCAGTGCGCGAAGCGAGCCGAGTCCTCGTCGCTGCGCTGCTGCGCGCTGTCTCGCGCTGTGAGGCCCGTATCAGGGCGAGCGGCCGGGGCGACGACGCCCTGGAGCGCGACGAGTAGTGGGAGCAGGAGGAGAATGAGCTTTATCCGGAGAGAGGCGTCCCCACCCTACGGCGCACGGTGCCGCGGTGTTTCCCTCGAGATCCGCAAATCGCGCGTGCGACGGGGAGCTACATCCCCGCCATCGCGTGTCCCGTGTGCATGCGATCGGGGCGAAGACGCAGGAAAATCGCGTATCCCTTGGGAAAGCGGGTACCATACATATCCTCGAGTGACGCCGGCACGGCGTTGAGCGTTCCGAGGAACGACGCGCCGAGGGTGAGGCCGCGTGCGCGCATGATCTCGCGGCTGCAGCCGAGCGTGAGCGCGCCGATGTCATAGCGACGGAACTCCGACTGGTCGGCGACCACGAGGTCCTGCGCACTCTTCTGCACGAGCTCGGCGCGCCCGAGTGAGCGCCGCGCGCGTCACGGTGCATGCGACGGCGCGGCCGTCTGCTCGCCGTACGCCGTCTCGAGCTCTGCGCGCGTAGCGACGAGCGTGGTGCGCAGCGCATCGCGAAGCTTCTTCACGGCCTTGCCGCGGATGTTGAACAACCCGCCGCTCGGCAGGTCGTCGAACTTCGACCGACGAAGGACGACGAGATACATTGTGCTCTTTCCGCTCGCCGCCGGTGCATCGGTGGCCGTCAGGAAATCCAGCTGCGACTCGAAGTAGTGAGAGGCGTAGAGCATCTTCCCGGTGAGGAAGCTCTCGTCGGGATGCGCCGCCGGCGAATACATCGATCGCTCGACGACTTCGAGTGTCGGCTTGAGCCCTGGCACGCGGTTGATTGTCCACGCGATCCGCGACACCATATCGGCGGGGCGCGCGCTTCGCGGCGTGGAGAGCATCGCGGCGAAAGGCTCGCCGTTCATCCCCGCGATCATCGGCTCGGCGAGAAGCGCGCGGAAGGCATCGCTGCTTTTCACCGGATGTTTCGTGTCGTCGTAGACGACCGTCTCCTCTGAGCTGTCGGCCCGATAGGCGTTGACGTAGGCGACGAGCCACTCGCGCATCAATGAGTCGGCGAGCGGTGCGGGAGCGGGCGACTTCGCGAGCGCCGTGCGGAACTTCGCCATCTCGCTCGCCGGCAGCTTCACGTCGCACGAGAGCGGTTTGCACTTCTCCAGCGTCTTTGCATCGGACGGATCGAGTGCGAGCGTCTCGACGTCCTCGAGCCTGGCAGGCTCGCTGAAGGTCCCGGCGAGAGACTTCGATCCGGACGATAGGAAGCCGGTGTGATGCCGTACCCTGTCGAGATAGAACGCACGGGGAACGTCGACGCGAACGACGCCGAGCGTCGCGATCTCGGTCTTCTCGGGCGCGTCCAGCGTGATGGAGACCGCGTCGCCGCGCGCCACGGAGGCGATCTTCTTCGCGTCGAGAACCGTGAACCGTTGCAACGCTATCGTCGCCGCAGGAGCGCCCTGCGCGCGGAGCGGCTGCGGCGCGAGTGTAAGCGCTACACACGCGCCGCAAAGCGCACTGGCCCGTGCGAGCGCAACGCTCACACGAAGCCGGTCACCGCATGGGGGACGTACGGCTCTTCCAGGAATTCGATCTCCTCCGAAGTGAGCGCCACATCGAGCGATGCGACCGCGTCCTCGAGATGGCTTTCCCTCGACGCACCGATGATCGGCGCAGTGACGAACGACTTTCCGAGCAACCATGCCAGAGCGATCTGCGCTCGGGGAACGGATCGTTTCACCGACATCGCGGCCACTCTCTCGACGATGATGCGGTCCGCATCGGCCGTGCGTTCGTAGAGCGTCTTCCCGAACTCGTCGGTCTCCTTGCGATAGCTGCTCTCATCCCAGTCGCGGGTGAGACGTCCGCGTGCGAGAGGGCTCCACGGGATCACGCCCACACGCTCGGCCTCGCACAGCGGCATCATTTCACGCTCTTCCTCGCGGTAAATGAGGTTGTAGTAGTTCTGCATCGTGACGAAGCGCGACCAGCCGTGCTGCTTCTGCAGGTTGAGCGCCGTCGCGAATTGCCAGGAGAACATCGAGGACGCACCGATGTAGCGCGCCTTCCCCGCCTTCACGACATCGTGCAACGCCTCGAGCGTCTCCTCGATCGGCGTCGCGTCATCCCAGCGATGGATCTGGTAGAGATCGACGTAGTCCATGGCCAGACGACGGAGGCTGTTGTCGATCTCGCTCATGATGGCGCGCCGCGAGAGTCCCGCACCGTTCGGCCCGGGACGCATTCGGCCGTGCACCTTCGTCGCGATCACGACCTCGTCGCGCGCGGAGAAGTCGCGGATGGCGCGGCCGAGCATCTCCTCGCTGGTGCCGTCGGAATAGACGTTTGCGGTATCGAAGAAGTTGATCCCCAGCTCGAGCGCGCGGCGGATGAGCGGGCGCGACTTCTCTTCGTTTAGCGTCCACGGGTGGTTGCCACGCTCGGGGATGCCGTAGGTCATGCATCCGAGGCAGATACGGGAGACGTCGAGCCCCGTGTGGCCGAGCTTTACGTACTTCATGATACGAATCCGGTGAGCGAGGAGCTGTCCCGCGGCAGCCGTCGTGTCGGGAGCGCGTCCGCACTTGGAAAGTTGTGATACAGCCAACAGTATCGGAACTGTAGCAGGTGGAAATTCATCTTGCGCCTTCGATCACGGACTGAGACATTCTGGAGCCGATTGTCGCCTCGGACGACAAATTTTGGACAGCCATGACCGCTTCGCCGTCTGGAATTCGCCATTCCTATCGGGTGCTCCACACTCGCAAGCACACATCGTAACGGAGATCAATGATGCACCGCACGCTGTACACCCGCGCCGCAGTCGCGCTGCTCGTCGCGCTCGCCGCCTGCACGGGAATCACGTCGTCCGGCGATCGAGCAAATCCGCACACGGCGAAGGCGCAGCGTCTGCGCGCGAGCGTCGGCGGCATCTCGCAGGCGGGAAGCGACTTTTATCAGGTATTCGTCACCGATGTTGCAGCACCCGGAATCGGTCAGTATACGATCATGACGGGCCCGAACCATCCGGTGACGATCTCCACCGGCTCACCAAAGAACGTTCTCTTCGGAGATGGTTCGCCGGGTACGTCGTTCAACACGATCCACTCGTACACCACCGGCACCGACTACGTCGAGATCGGGCAACTCGGCTCCGGTCCGCATCTCGTGCCACTCGGCCCGACGATCCCCGGCGTCACGGCGGCAGTCACCCCCATCGGCACGTCGGGCTTCCAGACGACGTTCACGACCTCCAGTCCGTCGGTCCCCGATGCTCTGAAGATCGTGCAGGTTGTCGCTGCGCATGGCTCGACCTTCGAGACCGCAACGGTCGAAGTGACGACCACCATTACGAACACCGGCACTGCTCCCGTGTCGATTGGGCTTCGCTATCTGTGGGACGTGCAGATCGGCGAGGACGACGGCCCGACCTTCCAGCAGTTCAGCCCGAACGCGCCGGCGATCCTGACCGAGAAGAGCTACGCCCCACCGACTTTTGCTTTCTATCGCATTCAAGACAACAACAACAACACCCCTTCTCCGCTGTTCAGCGTGTTCGGAACGGTGACAGGACCCACCACGATCACGCCAGTTCCGATCCCGCCCGACGTAATCGACAACGCTTCGTGGCCGAGCTCCGTCGGAACGACGTTCTTCTATACTCCGACCTCGGAGGACGTCTCGAGCGCGAGTGGCACCGACGACAACGCAGTGCTCTACTACTGGGGCGCAACCCAGGCGACAGCGATCACGATTGCACCGGGCGCTTCGCGCACGTTCTCGCAGTCGCTGGTGTCCGCCGAGGCGAATGCGCCGCCGCCGTTCAACCAGCAGCCGGTCGCGAAGATCACCGCACCTGCGAATAACGCATCGTTCGCGCAGGGCGCGAGCGCGGCCTTCACTGGCACGGGCACCGATCCCGAGGACGGCGCGCTCACCGGCGCCTCGCTCGTCTGGACGGACAACGTCTCTGGCCAGATCGGAACCGGTACGTCGTTCTCCGTGTCCAACCTCGCGGTCGGCACGCACGTGATCACGCTGACGGCTACCGATAGCAAGGGCGCGACCGGCACCGCGAGCGTCACCGTGATCATCACTGGTGTCGCGGTCGATCAGCCTCCAACCGCAACGATTACACTTCCCGCGAATGGAGCGACGTTCGTGCAGGGCGCATCGGTCGGCTTCTCCGGCTCCGGCCACGACCCCGAAGACGGCGCAGTCACCGGCTCGGCGCTCCGCTGGTCGAGCAGCGCCGATGGTGCACTCACGACGGGCGCGACGTTCTCGCGCACGAATCTCTCGGTGGGCACGCACGTCATCACGCTCACCGCGGTCGACAGCAAGGGACAGACGGGAACCGCGTCGGTGACGATCCACATCACCGCGCCGGCGCAGAATCAGGCGCCGACGGCAACTATCGCAGCCCCGACGACGGGCGCACTGCTCGCACAGGGCTCGTCGGTTTCCTTCGCGGGTTCGGGATCGGATCCGGAGGACGGCGCGCTCACCGGCGCGTCTCTCGTGTGGACGGACAACGTCTCGAGCGGACAGATCGGAACGGGCACGTCGTTCTCGCTCACGACGCTGGCAACGGGACCGCACACCATCACCCTCACCGCAACCGACTCCAAGGGCGCGAAGGGGACGGCGACGGTAAACATCACCATCGGCTTTAGCCAGACCATCGGTACCGGCGGCGGGTCGCTGTGCGT
>JBDSHG010000049.1:0-8669 GCA_039918615.1 Gemmatimonadaceae bacterium
CTAATCGATCAGGAAGGGGATGACGAGCGGCGTCTTACGCGCGCGACCCGAGGGCGTGCGGAGCGGCGGCCAGCGGCGCATCGCATTGTCGAGTGCGGCGACGCGCGAGGCAGCGCGCAGTGAATCCGGCGTGTAATCGGTGCAGAAGGCGCGCACTTCGGCGCCGCTCTCGATGATCGAGCCGTTCGAATCCGATGCGATCATCCCGTCCGAGCCTTCGCTCGCGCGATGCTCGCGCACCACGTAGCGTCCGTTCTCGAGCAGGAGAATGTCGACGCTCACCCAGCAGGCGAGTCCTTCGGCGTCCATCGAATCGGCGGACTGCGAGCCGAGCTCCCAGCCCGGGACGGTGAACGACATTCCGTCCGCCGTCACCGCGAGCGGGGCGGCCTCGCCGAGCAGCTGCATCGCGAGCGCAACGGCATCGGGATCGCCGCCGGGTGTCGCGAGGAGCGTCGCCGCGCTCGTCACCGGCGCTCCGCTGCGCGAGGCCGAAGGGCGGGAGTCGGGCCCCGGATCCTCCAGCATCGTTGCCGGATCGACGATGATTATGTCGTCCAGCTCACGCCTCTGCGCCGAGTCGGCGTACCGCGCCATGAAGGACAGATCGGGAAGGGCTGGAAGGTTAGAAAGGCCGAACTGTAGTGCTTGCTATGCGACTTTCGCTCCAGTCCGGAGCGACGCGTCAAGCTATTGTTCGACATGAGGTTACGACTCGGACACCCGGGTCGGAGTCCACTTTCGTTGGCGCGTAGTGCCTGTAATCTCGCACTTTGCTGCCCCTCGTCTCAGCCGTCGCGACTGTCCCTGTATCGGCGGATAAGTGCGTTAGTAGACGAGTCATGCACGGCGCCGGTATCGGCCCCCGGCACGAGCTCCGCAGCGATGCGTGTGGCGAGCGATTTACCCAGCTCGACGCCCCATTGGTCGAACGAGTCGATGTCCCAGATCACGCCCTGCGTGAACACCATGTGCTCGTAGAGCGCGATCAGCGCACCGAGCGTTGCCGGGGTGAGCTTCTCCGCGAGGATCACGCTGGAGGGCCGGTTTCCCTCGAACACGCGATGAGGCACCAGCCAGTCCGGCGTCCCCTCCGCCCGCACCTGCGCGGCCGTCTTCCCGAAGGCGAGGGCCTCCGCCTGCGCGATGAGATTCGCCATCAGCAGATCGTGCTGCGTGCCCAACGGATTGAGCGATTTCGCGAAGCCGATGAGGTCGACGGGGACGAGCGGCGTCCCCTGGTGCAGCAGCTGATAGAACGAATGCTGTCCGTTCGTCCCCGGCTCGCCCCAGATCACGGGCGATGTCGCGTAGCGCAAGCGATCGCCACCCAGCGTCACGGACTTTCCGTTGCTCTCCATGATCAGCTGCTGCAGATACGAAGGAAAGCGCGCGAGATACTGGTCGTACGGAAGCACGGCCGCGGACTGCGTGCCGAAGAAGTCCGTGTACCAGATGCCGAGCAGTGCGAGAATGACGGGCAAATTCCGCTCGAGCGGCGTATCCCGGAAATGCTCATCCATCGCGCGAAAGCCGCCGAGCATCGCATCGAAGTTGTCGGCGCCGATCGCGAGCATCGTCGAGAGTCCGATGGCCGAGTCCATCGAGTATCTGCCGCCGACCCAGTCCCAGAAGCCGAACATGTTCGCGGGGTCGATACCGAACTTCCGTACCGCCGCCTCGTTCGTCGACACGGCGACGAAGTGGCGCGACACGGCGCGCTCGTCCCCGAGCGCACGCACGATCCAGTCGCGGGCGGCGGCGGCGTTCGTCATCGTCTCGATCGTCGTGAACGTCTTGGACGACACGATGCACAGCGTCTCGGCCGGATCGAGATCGCGCGTCGCCTCGACGAGGTCGGTGCTATCGACGTTGGAGACGAAGCGCACCGTGAGGTCGCGCTTTGAGTAGTGCGCAAGCGCGCGATAGGCCATCGCCGGGCCGAGGTCCGAGCCGCCGATGCCGATGTTGATGACGTTACGGATCTGTCGCCCGGTGAATCCGTTCCAGCCACCATCGCGCACGGCCGTCGTGAACGCGCGCATGCGATCGAGCACCGCGTGCACGAGCGGAACGACGTTCACGCCGTCGACCATGATCATTGCGCCGCGGGCGGCGCGCAGTGCGACGTGGAGCACCGCGCGGTTCTCCGTGACGTTGATTTTCTCGCCCGCCCACATCGCGCGCGTACGCTCGGCGAGCCCGCACTCGCGCGCGAGCGCGACGAGGAGCGCGATCGTTTCGGGGGTGGCGCGATGCTTCGAGTAGTCGAGAAAGAGCGACGCGCCGGAGGCGGTCATGCGCGTGCCCCGACCGGGATCGGCGGCGAAGAGCTCGCGCAGATGCACATCGCGGATCGCATCGTGATGCGTCGTGAGCGCGAGCCACGCAGGGCGCGCGGTGAGTGGCGTAGCGTGCCGCGGGCTCATGAGAGAAACGTCTCTTCGCCCGGCGTGGCGTTTTGCTCGAGCATCCAGCGCGGGAAGGTGCCGAGCAGCCGGTACGTCGTGCTCGCCTTCTGTACCGCGTCGAGAGCGTGCGACGCCTCCGCATCGGCGGCATTGTGCTCGAACTCGATGTAGTACATGTACTGCCACGGCTCGCGCGTGGGCCGCGCAACGAAGTGCGAGACGTTGAAGCCCCCCTTCGCGAGCGGTTGCAGCGCGGCGATCAGCCCGCCCGCGACATCCTTCACCGTACAGAGCGCGGCGCTGCGCACCGGCGTTCCATCCGCGGGCGACGCGGGCCCGCGCGACACGGCGAGGAAGCGCATCTGCGTATCCGGGCGATCCTCGATTCGATCGGCGAGGAGCTCCAGTCCGAAGCGGTCCGCTGCGCGACGGCTTCCGGCCGCCGCGCGCGACGGATCGCCCGCCTGCATCACCGCGCGCGCCGCGCCGGCAGTGTCCCAGGACGGGACGGGCGTGATGTGCTTGTACCGCTCGAGAAAGTGCGCGCACTGCGCGAGCATCAGCGGGTGACTGTGCAGCTGCGTGAGATCCGCGATCGTCGCGCCCGGAATGCCGAGCACACAGAGATTGATCTGGACGACCGTTTCGGCCGTGATCATCAGCCGCTCGTGCATGGCGAGCAGATCGTAGGCGCTGTCGATGCCGCCCATGAGCGTACTCTCGATCGGCAGCAGCCCGTAGTCGACGCTCCCCGTCTCGGCTGCGTCCATCACGTCCGCGAAGGTTCGCATCGGCACGGGCTCTGCCTCCGCGCCCCAGAGCTGAACGATCGCCTCCTCGCTGAAGGCGCCCGCCTCACCCTGGAACGCGACGCGAAGCGGCGAGATCGTCGCCTGCAGCATCGGCGCGTTCTCGGGCGATTCCTTGCTCCGCGCGATCATGTCGAGCTCCCCATCGAGGAGCTCGCCGGGCGGCGGGAGGTTGCCCGGATCGATCGGTGAATCTTCCATCGTCAAATGATAAACCTGTGTCTCACTGTCCCTTGCCGAGCGCGATCGCCGCTGACTCGACGAGTGCTGCTTCGGCGTTGACGACGGCCGCGACGCGCGTGATCGCCTCGTCCACCTCGCCATACTTGTGCTGCTCGATGGCCTCGCGCACTGCGGGCATCGTCTTCACACCATAACCCGTGTAGAAGCCCGGCGCGTACAGGAGGTGCTGGAACCACGGGCGCATCGGAAGTCCTCGTGGGTCGGTAAAGGTGTGCTCACTGCGCGCGAGGATCGCATCCACCGCGGCGAGGGACGCCTTCGCGCGCTCCGTGTCGCCGTTGCCGAGCGCCTTGTCATACGCCTTACTGTAGTGCTCGGCGGCATGCGTCAGTGAGTCTGACGCATTCTCGAGTGCGGCGAAGGATATGTGTGGAGGGACCTGCAGCGCCGGACGCGGATTCGTTGGCGAATGCGGATCGATGGTCGCCGTAAAGGAGCCTTCCTCGATCTCGAGATTCCGTTCGCGCGCGGCATCGGCGGCGCCGCTCGCGAGCTTCTGGAGCTCGTCGATGTAGCCGTGCACCGTCTCGGCGAGATCCGTGTAATCGTACGGGAGGACGTCGGCGTCGGCGAGGCGCATCGCCGCGGTGCCGACGGTCTGCGCCATCGCGCGTCCGTAGACGAACGACGTGTCGCTGAAGTGTGTGTACCAGTAGAAGTCGTCGTAGATCGAGTGGTAGATCCCCGCGTCATCTTCGCCGCCGTAGCCGATGTTGATCGAGGGAACGCCGAGATGCTGCAGGAAAGGCGTGAAGTCCGAGCCCGAGCCGAGAGCGCCGATGCGAAGATCGCCGCGCGTGCGCGCATCCTTCTTCGCTTCGGCATCGCCGAGCTGAATCGTCACGCCCTGGAGCCGCTTCCACACGGACAGATGCGTCTCTGGGTCGTCGATGTCCTTCGCGACACCGTTGATGAACTTCTCGAGCACATGCGACCCCTCGAGGAAAAGGTAGCCGCGATCATTCGTATCCGTGTTCAGATACGCGACGCCCTTCGCTCGCAGCTCATCGGTGTGTGCCTCGGCCCATTCGGTCGAGCCGAGCAGCCCCGGCTCCTCGCCGTCCCACATGGCGTAGATCAGCGTGCGCTTCGGACGCCACCCCTGCTTGAGGAGCATGCCGAGCGCGCGCGCCTCCTCGAGCTCGGGAACAAGGCCGGCGATCGGATCCTCGGCGCCGTTGACCCAGGCGTCGTGGTGGTTGCCGCGGATCACCCACTGATCGGGCTCCGTGCTGCCGGGGATCGTCGCGATGACGTCGTAGAGCGGCTTGAGCGTCCACGTCGACTTGATCTCGAGATGCACCTTCGCGGGCCCTGCGCCGAAGCGATAGGTGATCGGGAGTCCGCCCTTCCAGTCGTTCGGCACGACCGGACCGCCGAGCGCGGAGAGGAGTGGCTGCGCGTCGCCGTACGAGATCGGAAGGACCGGGATCTTGGTGAGCGTCTTCGCTTCGGAGATCGGAAGGCGCTTCGCATCCTTCGTCGCGCCGACGCCCGGGGTGAGTGGATCGCCCGGGTAGAGCGGCATGTCCTCGACGGAGCCGCGCTGTACGCCATCGCTCGGGCGCATCGGACCGTTGGGGAACACGGCGCCGCCGGCGTAGCCGTCATCACGCGGATCGGAGTAGATGAGGCAGCCGACCGCGCCATGTTCGGCGGCGACCTTCGGCTTGATGCCGCGCCACGAGCCGCCGTAGCGCGCGATGACGATGGCGCCCTTCACGGAGATGTTGTGTCGCGCGAGCTCCTCGTAGTCTGCGGGGATGCCGTAGTTGACGTAGACCAGTGGCGCGGTGACGTCACCGTCGATCGAGTAGGCATTGTATGTGGGAAGCGCCTCGGCCTTCTGGTTCGACGTGGGGTCCTGCGCGAACGCGGGCTCCTGCAGCTTGGCGACGAAGCGCGTTGGCGACACGAGCTCGACGGCGCGCTCGAGCGGAGTGGGGAAGAGGACATCGAACGACTCGATGTGTGCGTCGAGTCCGTAGCTCTTCAGCTGGGCGAGGAGCCACTCCGCGTTGTCCTTGTCGTATGGCGAGCCGACGTGGTGCGGATGCGCGGTGAGCCGCTGCATGTTCGCGCGCATTCGCGCCGGCTCCGGGATCGCCTTGAATTTCGCTTCCCAATCGCGCTCGGTCTTGCTCGAGGCATCGGAGAAGCCGAGCAGCGTGGGCTGCGTGGCGGGGGTGGCGGCGATGAGGAGAGCGGCGGCGGCGAGGCCGGACACGATGCGGACGGCTGGCACGTGCATGAGGCGTGGATCCTGTTTGGGGGGAGGTCTGACGAAAATGAACCGGCGCGGCGTTGAGCGCCAGTTGGCCGGGCGAGGCAGGTGCACGCCTCGGAGCTAGAGCGCGGCGACCACGGTGTCGAGGGCGCCGGGGGTGGGGACGGTGCCCTGCGCGATGCGGGCGTTGCCGCCGCCGCGCCCGCCATGGTCGGCGAGGAGCTTCTTGAGGACGGCGCCGGCATCGAGCCCGCCTTCGGATGAGGCGACGACGATCGTGGGCGGGGATGGGAGGGTGCCGATGAAGAGGGCGTCGCCGAGGGCGAGGGTGGCCTGGGCGAGGGAGCGGAGCTCGTCCACCGTGGCCGGCGCGCCGGCATCGCGGCGATCGATGACGATGCGGCGACGGCCGTTGGCGTCCGGGATCGCGGCTTCGAAGCGCTCGCGGGCGTGGTAGGCGTCGAGCGCGGTGGAGGCCTCGCGTCGCGCGGACTGCGCGGCGCGGAGCTCCTCGCCCTGCGATTTCATTTTCGCGGCGAGCTCCGTGGCGGCGACGCCGGCCGATTGTGCGAGTGTGGTGATGAGCTCGTGATCGGCGCGCGCGGCGCGCACGGCACGGAGGCCGCAGACGAACTCGACGCGCGTCGTTTTGCGCACGCGCTCCGTACCGCGGATGAGGAGCGTTCCGATCTCCGCGGTGGTGCGGAGGTGCGTGCCGCCGCACGCGCTTCGGTCGAGCGACTCGATGTCGACTATCCGCAGCTCGCCCTCGCGCGGCGGTGGCTTGCGAAGCCCCGCGGCCGTCGCGGCGCTCTCGAAGGTGACGGAGACCTCGTGCGACTCGGCGATGGCGAGATTCGCGAGCTCCTCTACAGCGATGAGCGTCTTCGCCGAGACGAGCTCCTCGTCGAGATCGAGTGTCGAGGAGGTGGCGCCGAAGTGGACGCTCACCGTGTGGAGCTTGAAGCGATCGGCGAAGAGCGCGGAGAGGAGGTGCTGCCCCGTGTGTTGCTGCATGTGGTCGAAGCGGCGATTCCAGTCGACGATCCCGCTGACGGTCTGCAGATCACGCGGAGCGGGGGAGGCGAGGACGTGGGCGATGCGCTCGCCTTCGTCGACGACGTCGGTGACCGCGATGCCGGCGAGCGTGCCGGTGTCGAAGGGCTGGCCGCCGGAGGTCGGGTAGAAGGCGGTGCGGTCGAGGTAGATCGTGCGGTCGTCTGTGGCGCGATCGACGATGCGGGCGTCGAAGGTGCGGAGATACGCATCGGTGTAGTAAAGTCGCTCGGTCATGCTCGCATCATAACGAGAATCGGCGCCGGGCACGACCGGTGTGCGGGGCGAATGGTGGCGCGCCGGGGAGCGCGCGGGCATGTTAGCGCCTCGCGCGATGTCGTTCTCCCATGATCGGATCCGCCATGGCTCGCATGCCGCTCCGTCTCGCTCTGCTCCTGATCGCGATAATCGTGGCGCCCGCGGCCTGTCACCACGCGTCGGGCGCTGGCGGGCCGCTGCGCACATCGGCGGCGCCGTCGCTCGTGCGTGCGGAGTTGATGTTTCAGGCGCTGCACGCGGTGAAGGATCGGATCGCGGTCGCGAACGGCCGCGGCGTCGGCGCGGATACCGACGGCACTTCGATCGCGGAGCTGCACCGGCGCTACGAGGCGACTCGCGTGCCCCTCGAGGCGCTGCTCGCGCGCATCGATTCGGCCGCCCTCGCGCCGGAGGATCGGCATGCGTACGGCGCGATGCGCACGGCGCTCGCGGGAAGGCTGCTCTCCGATGCGGACCAGGCGGAGCCGGGACCGATGCAGGCGCCGCCCGTGTGCGACTACGATGCCGCGGCGCTCGCGCGCGGCGACTCGGCGTACGAGCGGCTGGGGCGGCGCATGTACTCGTGCTACACGCGCGCGGTGCAGCACGTCGTGTTCGAGGGGAAGACGCTCGACCGGCTCACGGCGCTCGGAATGCTCGCGCAGATGGGCGATCGCGAGCAGCGGCACCGGCTCTTCTCCGCCATCGACACGATCTGGCGCAGCGTGAACGGCGACGATGGCCCGCACAGCCCGTATCGCGAGTTCGTGAAGCTGAGCGCGGCACGTTGGCGCGCGAACGGATCACCGGTGGACGCCGAGGCGCGCGTGCTGCGCATCGATCCGGCGGTGATGGAGAAGTGGCTGGTGAGCGTGCTCGAAGCGTGGCGCGTGAGCACGCCGAACGAGATGATCGAGCCGTGGGACTATCACTATCAGGGCGGCGCGGCGAGTCGGGCGCTGAGCGCGCGCATTCCGCTGGACGATCTCGGCACGCTCAACGCGCACTACTTCCGCGATCTTGGCGCCGACCTCGCCGCGCTGCACGTGCACTACGATCTCACGCCGCGGGTTGGGAAGACTCCGGTAGCGTTCACGGACTTCGGCGGGCGGCCGCATCTCGTGAATGGCGTGTGGCTGCCGGGCGAGCCATGGGTGTTCGCGACGTATCGCGTGGGCGGTCTCGACAATCTCGACGAGCTCCTGCACGAGACGGGGCACGCCGTGCACATCTCGGCGATCCATCAGCGGCCGGCATTTCTCGACTGGCCGGATAATGATGCGCTCACGGAGGGACTCGGCGACGTCGCCGCGCTCGAGTGTTACGAGCCGCGCTGGCAGATGCACTACCTCGGCGACTCGGTGTCGACGGCGCTGGGTCTGCGCGCGCGTTACTCGGGGATCGTGATGGACATCGCGTGGTCGCTGTTCGAGGTGCGGATGCACCGCGATCCGACGCAGGATCCGAACACGGTCTGGTCAGATCTCACGAGCCACTATCTGCACATTACGCCGCATCCGGAATTCTCGTGGTGGGCGATGCGCGGGCAGCTGATCGATGCGCCGGGATACATGGCGAACTACGCGATCGGCTCGATCATCATCGCCGACATCCGCGCGCGCGTGAAGCAGCAGCACGGCGACTTCACCACCGGCGACCCGACGT
>JBDSHG010000050.1:0-8122 GCA_039918615.1 Gemmatimonadaceae bacterium
GTGGGCGAGTTCCTCGGCGACTGACCGCTAGAGCCGGCTCTTCTTCACGAGGATCGCCGCCTCGACGTTGCGCAGCATCACGCTGGTCACTGCTGCGCCCAGCGTTCCATCGGCGTTGAGCGGCAGCCACTGATCAGTGGTCGGCAGCGGTATCGACACTGCCGTTCCGTCGACGTAGCTGTGCGAGCCCCATCCCTGATTGATGCGCATGATCACGAGCGCCCGGTCCATGTCGCGCGTGTACACCGCGTACGTCTGCCCGAGTGGATCCGTACCGCGCGACGCCTGGACGCGTGCGCCGAGCGGGTGTCCGACATTCGCTTCCTGCGCCCGCAGCCAGAGTGAGGAGTATGGAAGCGCCCAGCTGTTCTCGAGCTGCAGCGCAATGTTCGCAGGATTGCTCGGCACCACCATATAGTAGCTCGCGAGCTCCCACATCTTCATGCGCCCCGCGCCCGTCGCCTGATTGCCGTGCGGGAATGAATTCGGAATTGAGTTTGCGTACGTCGACGTATAGAGCGTGACGAAATCGACCAGCACGCCTGCACTCGCGAGGCTTTCGACCCACTGCCATATCTGCGGAATCCCCGAATGAAAGGCGTTGTTCATCCCTTCGAGATGCACGGCGCCGGCGGCGAGTGCGTTCGCCCGATCGAACGCCGTGGTGTATTCCGCGGTGTTCAGCATGAGCGTCTTGTTCCCGATCCCCGCCTTGATCGCCGCGAAGGTCGCCGTTTGCGGCGCCTGCATGTCCGTCTCCGTCGGAAATTCGAGCGAGGGGGGAGTTTGCCCGAGGATGTTTGCGCTCTCGTCTACGAACGCGCCATCTTCACTCGCGGTGATGCGCTGAAAGCGCTCGACCTGATAGGTGCGGGCGCCCGCATCCGCAGGATTCACGACCCAGCGCTTCGAGCCCCAGATCGTGATCACGATGCGTCCCGCGGAATCGTGCGCCGCACCGGCCTTGTGCAGAAACGCGTTCTCGAGCGAGAAGGACGTGTGCGTCGAGTACCAGGCGATCATGTCGTGATAGTAGGCCGTCTGCGTGTTGTCGCTAGCGGCGCCCGGCATGATCGTCGTCCACTCGAGCGAGTACGGCAGATGCCCGACGGAGGTGTTCACCGTCTTCCACGCGCTCCCCGACCCGGACATCGCATAGTCGTAGTGCTGCCCCGCCCACGTGCGCTCGGCGCTCGTCCACCCGTAGTAGAAGTCCGTCATCATCGTCCGGATGTGCGGCCAGTGCGGCGACGTCGCGCTGTACCCGGAGTAGAGCGAGCCGCTTGACGGCGGCGGCGGCACCGGCGCTGGTGGCGGGGGGGCAGGCGTAGTCACGGTGGCCGCGACTACCACGTGGAGCTGTGCGATCGCCTGATTGCCGCCCGCATGCGCGATGATGCTCACCGAGCCTGGCGCGATGCCCGTGATCGCGCCGCTGGTGTCGACGATCGCCAGTGCGTTGTTGCTGCTCGTCCACGTGACCGGCACGTTCGAGACGAGATGGCCCTGCGCATCCGTCACCGATGCGAAGAGCGCCATCGTCGATCGCACGGAGACCTGCGCCGTCGCCGGCGACACGGACACCCAGCGCGGCGGGGGCGCGGCGTTCGACACCGTCAGATCCGCGTACGCGCTCTGCGTGCCCGAGGCGATGTAGATCTTGGCCTCGCCGAGGGTGTGCGCGGTGACGACGCCGCTGCTCGAGACGGTTGCGATGGAGGAGTCGCTGCTGCTCCACGCTTCCGGCTGTCCGGTGACCACGCGGCCCGATGCATCCTGCAGCTCGACGTCGAGCGCGAGCGTTGCCCCAGGGGCGATCGTGGGCGCGGCTGGAGAGACGATCACCCATTTTGCGAGCGATCGTGGCGTGCTAACGGAAGCCGCGGGATCCGTCATGGCGGAGCATCCCAACAGCGCGGCGCCGCTCACGAGCGTGAGCGCAATGCGAGAGATCGACATGGTCCAAAGTCCTTACAGGCTCTTCGGGCAACCCGACCGACGTAGTGCGCGATGCGCACCTTAGTCTCGTTGGCTTTGCGTCCCCGTCTTTCGGCGGGTTTGCCTTTGTCGCTGGGCTCGGGCCGAGCTCGGGCCCCTAGCGATCCTGCCGTACTATGGGTTAGTAGGATGATCGTACTAGCCTGACGCGCCCTCGTTTTCAGACGCAACGACAAAATACATTTTGATTTCCTCATCCGCACCAGGCAATCACGTCCCGGCGGAAGTCGATCGCAGCGATCATCGCGCTGCGGTGACCGCAGGCTTCCTCGGATGGACGCTCGATGCATTCGATTTCTTCATCGTTGTCGTCACACTGACCGCGATTGGAAAGGAATTTCACGTCTCCGATGCGGAGATGGCAAAGACCATTGCAGTGACGTTGGCCTTCCGGCCAGTGGGCGCATTCATCTTCGGAATGCTCGCCGATCGCTTCGGCCGACGAATCCCACTCATGATCAACCTCGTGTTCTACTCCATTCTCGAGGTCGCGTCGGGGCTGGCGACGTCGTACACGATGTTCTTCTGGCTCCGCGCACTCTTCGGCATCGGGATGGGCGGCGAGTGGGGCGTGGGTGCATCGCTCGTGATGGAGAAGAGCCCCGTCAAGCATCGCGGCGTGGTGTCGGGGCTGTTGCAAGAGGGCTACGCCACGGGAAATCTCCTCGCGTCGGTGGCCTACTTTCTCATCTTTCCGCACTACGGCTGGCGCCCGCTCTTCTTCATCGGCGGGCTCCCTGCCCTGCTTGCGATCTTCGTGCGCATGAAGGTGAAGGAATCCGAGGTGTGGAAGCGCACGCGCCATCACGACTTCAAATCGCTCTTCCGTGCGATCCTGTCGCAGTGGCGCCTCTTCCTCTATCTGACACTGCTGATGGCGCTCATGAACTGCGTGTCGCATGGCACGCAGGACATGTATCCGACTTTCCTGCAGCGCGACTGGGGCATGTCGCCGCGCGCACGGTCGGCGCTCAATGCATTCGCCGCTGTCGGCGCGATCATCGGAGGCGTGGCCTTCGGGTATCTCTCCGACCGTATCGGGCGGCGCAGGTCGATCGTGCTCGCACTCTTGCTCGCGGTGCTCATGATACCGCTCTGGGCGTTCGCCCCGAGTGTGGCCCTTCTGGTCGTGGGCGCGTTTCTCATGCAGTTCATGGTGCAGGGCGCGTGGGGTGTTATCCCCGTACACATCACCGAGCTTGCCCCGGACTCCGTGCGAGGCTTTCTCCCCGGCTTCGCCTACCAGTGCGGAGTGCTCATCGCGGGATCCGTGGTGTACATCGAGGCGACCCTCGCCGGCCACATGTCGTACGCGAAGGCCATGGCCTTCACGGCGTTCACGGTCTTCATTCTCGCCGCTGTGGTCGCCGCGCTCGGCCGGGAGCGGCACGGGGTCGTCTTCGGGGCGGCGCCATGACCCCATCGCTCTGACATTCGCGGACCGGCGGCGACCGCTATACCTTTAAGCCAGGTATGTCTTTACTACGATTGGACCAAACGCAGCCCGCTCCGCGTCCCGACCGCACACCTCGCAACGCGCGCGTGCGCGCGACGATGTTGCTCGCCGCGTGCGCCGCGGCTTTCGCGGCCACCGCGTCGGCGCGCGCGCAGGCGCCGACCCCGACTCCGCCGAACGCGGCGCCAGTCGCTCCCGACCCCGCGTTCTCCTCGCCGCGCGCGGCCGTCACCGCCGCCTTCGACGCGATGTCGCACAAGCAGTGGAAGCGCGTCGCCGCGCTCTCCGATTCGGCATTCCTCGCCCAATGGCGCGATCAGCAGCTCGTGTACGCGGATGCCGACAAGATCGAGCGCGAGAACAAGAAGAAGCATCAAAAGCAGTACGGCCTTCCGAAGTGCGTGCAGAAGTATTTCGAGTCCCAGGAGTCGCACTACAGCGACACCTTCCTCAAGGGCTTCGCGGGCGCCAAGTCGATCACGCAGCTCGAGGAGATGACGCCCGAGCAGCTGTTCGCGAGCTGGCTCGCCGGCGGCGATCAGGTCAAGTCGAGCGAACGCACCACCACGCGCACGATTCTCGGCGAGATCCCCGAGAGCGACTACGTGATGCACGTCGTGTATCGCATGACGCCGACGCCTCCGGGCACGAGCGACGACGGCGTCGAGCGGATCACCGTTCGCCGCTACAACGGTGCGTGGCACGTAGTGCCCAACGATGACATTCGGCTCGCGGGACGATCCTACTCCTGGCAATCGAGCAAGTGACGAGTCGCGCGTGGCGATGAGGCGTCGGAGCGAGGCGATCGGTCCGCTCCCCTGGGTCGGCGTGATCATGGGCAGCAAGAGCGATCTCGAATATCTCGAGCCCGCGGTCGAGATCCTCACCGAGATGCAGATCCCGCACGAGGTCCGAACCGTCTCCGCGCACCGCACTCCGGTCTGGATGGCGGAGTACGCGACGAGCGCGGAGTCGCGCGGGCTCGAGGTGATCATCGCGGCGGCGGGCGGCGCGGCGCACCTCCCGGGAATGGTGGCGGCGCACACGATCCTGCCCGTGCTCGGCGTTCCGGTGCCGGCGACGATGCTGAACGGCATCGACTCCCTGCTCTCCATCGTGCAAATGCCGCGCGGCGTTCCGGTGGGCACACTGGCGATCGGAAAGCCGGGAGCCGCGAACGCCGCGCTCCTCGCCGCCGCGATCTGCGCCGCGAAACGTCCCGAGCTCCGTGAGCGTCTGCGCGCCTGGCGCGCGTCGCGCACCGCCGAGGTAATGGAGGAGGAACGCTCGCGGTGACACCGGTCCTTCCCGGCGCCACGATCGGCATCTTCGGTGGAGGGCAGCTCGGACGCATGATGGCGCTCGCCGCGCGCGTGCTCGGCTACCACGTCATCATCCTCGACCCCGATCCCCACTGCGCAGCCGGCGCGGTAGCCGATCGCGTCATCGCCGCACGATTCGACGACGTCGCCGCGGCGACCGAACTCGCGCATGCGTGTGACGTCATCACGGTCGAGATCGAGAAGATCGGCGCCGACGCGATGGCCGCAGCGAGCGCGATCGTTCCCGTACGTCCCGGCGGACATGTGCTGCACATCATCCAGGATCGCGCGCGGCAGAAGCGCTGGCTCGACGAGCGCGACTTTCCGCTCGGACCGTTCTGGGTTGCGAACACGGCGGAGGAGCTCGGGATCGCGATGCGCAGCGCGGGGGCACACGCGTTCGTGAAGTCATCGTTCGGCGGCTACGACGGACGCGGACAGGCGCGCTCCTCGCCGCGCGATGATGCCAGCGCGGTGTGGAGCTCGCTCGGCTCGTCGACTTGCGTCGTCGAGAAGGCGCTGGATCTCGAAGGTGAGATCTCGGTGATGGTCGCCCGGCGCCCCGACGGTTCCTGTACCACTTTCCCGCCGGCGCTCAACCATCACGTGAACGGCGTGCTCGACTGGTCCGTCATCCCCGCACCGATTCCCGCGGCGGTCGCGCGCGAGGGCGTGCGCATCGCGCGCGGGATCGCCGAGCAGATGGATGTCGTCGGACTGCTCGCCGTCGAGATGTTCCTGTTGCGCGATGGGGAGCTGATCGTGAACGAGCTCGCACCGCGCCCGCACAACAGCTTCCACCACACCGAGCTCGCCTCGCTCACCAGCCAGTTCGAGCAGGCGATCCGCGCGGCGTGCGACCTTCCGCTCGGCGACACCGAGAGCATCAGGCCCGCCGCGATCGCGAATCTCTTCGGCGATCTCTGGCTGCACGGCGGCGCGACGCCCCGGTGGGAGCAGGCGCTCGCGCTCCCCGGAGTACGGCTGCATCTCTACGGCAAGTCTCCGCGCGCGGGCCGAAAGATGGGCCACGTCGGCGCAACGGGTGCCACGGCGGAAGAAGCGGTGTCGCTGGCGATCGATGCCCGCAGTCGACTGACACCGCGGTGAATCTCTTAGTCATTCAGCACTAACGCTGATCGCTAACCCCGATTCGCCGCAGCAACCATCGCCGCGCTCGCGAGCTCGCGAACGATCTGCGCAACCGGCTCGATCGCCGTGATCTCCGAGACGCTCTTTCCCGCCTGCCAATAGTCCGCCTTCTCATCGAGCGACGCTTTCTTCAGCTGACGCAACGAGCGTAGCGCGTAGTAGCTCCGCATCCAGTGCTTCGTCTTCCGGCCGCGAAAGAGGCGGCGCGCGATCGGACCGATCGTCGTGCCGATGCGCTGGATGAACGGCGTGTTGATTACCGCCACCGGCACTCCCGTAATGCGCTCCGTGAGCACGATGTCCGTCGCATCCGCGCTCACGATCGCGCGCTTGTACGCGTCACTCGCGATGCACTCCGTGGTCGCGATGAAGCGCGTGCCGAGTTGCGCGCCCGCGTAGCCCATCTGCAGCGCGGCGGCGAATGATGCGCCGCCCCCGATCCCACCCGCGCAGATCACCGGCAATCCGAAATCGCTCACCTCGTCCAGAAGCCGCTCCGCACTCCGCGTCCCTGCGTGTCCGCCCGCGCGCGCGTTCACGCCGATCAGCCCGTGCACGCCGCCGTCGACCGCCTTCTGCGCCCACTTTCGCTCGGTCACGTCGTGATAGACCATACCTCCGACGCTCTCCACCCGCTTCACCACCCACTTCGGGTTGCCGAGCGACGTCACGAAGAAGCGCACGCCCTCCTCGAGCGCGACCTCTATCCACTTCTCCATTCGCTCGCGATAGAGCTTCGATGACTGCTCGATGAGCGCGTTCAGCCCGATCGGCTTCGACGTGAGGGAGCGAATCAGCCTGAGCCCCGCGCGATACTCGTGCCCGTGCACGTACGTCAGCGAGATCGGCTGCACGACTCCGATTGCGCCGGCCTCCGACGCTGCCGCGACGAGCTCCGGGTTGCTGCACGGATACATCGCACCGCAGATGAGCGGCACCTCGATGCCGACCTGTCGCGTGAACGCCGTCGCGATCGACTCAGCACCGGTGATCACTTCGCGGGAGCTGGCCCGACGAGCCAGTTCGCCGTGATTCGCGCGACGACGTCGTCGTGCTCATCGACGATGTCCGCATGAAAGTCGTGCCTGCCACTCACGGTCGCGTCGAATGGAGGCGCGGTGCACTCGGCGAACAACGGTCCGCGCGCCTTCTTCAGATACTCCATCGACAAACCCGTCACGATGCCACGCGCGCCGTCCGGCATCGCGAGCGTCATGGCGAGCCCAGTGGTGAGCTCGCCGAGATTCATGAGCGCGATCGCGTGCACGGAGTGCAGATGGTTTCGCACCTGCCATCGATCCGCCATCTGTACCTTCGCATACCCTGCGCGGAGCTCGCGCACGTGCGGCTGAATGCTCCCAGAGTACGGAATCATCCAGCCGAGTACGAGGTCGAACATCGCGCGTCCCAAAGGCAGCGGACGAAGTCGGTCCCATAATGCCTGCAGCTTCCGGCCCGGCGATCGCGAGGTGAACATGCACGGATGCTACCGGGCAGGTGAATGCGCGGCAAGCGCGCCAACACCGGGTGATCCATCTCCCCACGCGAAAAGAAACGGCCATCGATTTCTCGATGGCCGTTTCTCTCTTCACTATCCCGCCGTGGGCGGAATCGTGAGCGTCACGGTTTGCCCCGGTTGCACCGTTATCGAGTTGCTGATCGATGCGCGATTCGATCCAATGGGCTCGCTGAGAATGCTGACCTGGTTCGCGGGACCAATGATGTATGCCGGGATCACGAACGTCTGGCTCGTGTTCCCCGTCACCGTTCCCAGACGCTGGCGACCGCCGCCGTTGCTGATGATGTAGACGGTCATGTCGAGGAAGGCCTGGTTCTCCACGCGAACGCGGGACACTGGCACCGGACCGTTGTCGTCGCGCCCCGGGCGCGCCGTGTGGCTGCATGCCGCAATGGTCGCGAGCACCGCGACGACTGTTGCGAGCTTCGTGAGCTGGACTCTCATATCGTGCGCTCTTGCCTCGGGTTGAAGTGATGCGACTCATCTGCTGTACACCGCAATGCACTCGTCGTACCACGGTTTCGCCGCGGTCGCGACTCCCGACCGGTCAGTCTCCGTTCGCGCGCCCTTCCTTCTTCCCGCGCCGCGCGCCGATCGACGACGGCCCCCACGCCGGCGCGTCGCTCGCGGGAAATGACTCCTCCGACGCCTCGTCGACGCGCGCATTGCTCGACA
>JBDSHG010000051.1:0-6912 GCA_039918615.1 Gemmatimonadaceae bacterium
GCGATGGACGGCCGCTCCGTCCCCGATCTCGACGACGTGCGCTCGATCGCGGACTCGGTGCTCAGGCATCGCGTGGTGCTCAACTTCCAGGGCGAGGCGGAAGGGTTGAGCGTGAGCAGGTTGATCAAGCTCGAAGAGTAGCCCGGTGCCAGTAGCCCGCGCTCGAGCGAGGCGCGCAACGGATAGCGAGCACCTGCTCGCTATCCGTTTTGCCTCACGACAGCAGCGTTAGTTGGCCTTCTCGAACAGGAAGCTGAACGACGTATTCGAGGACTCGACGAACGCACCGGGGGCATTCGCGGTAATCGAGGTCGACGTGGCAGCGGCCGTGTAGTGCGCGCCTGAAAATGTGGTGCTCGTGAAGGTGACCGTCGAGCCGGAGAGGGTGTACGTGCCTGCATCGGCGATGACGTTGTCGTCCGCGCTACCGTTGGCACTGCCGGCCGCGGCGACCGAATACGTGTGGTCAGAATTCAGATTGAGCGTCGCGGATGACACGACGATGTTATCGGTGCTGTTCGGGAATGCGTACGGAAGCGAGTTGCCGCCGACGCTCTGCACCGTGTAGGTGCCGCTCACATCGCCAAGACCCGTACTGCCGTTGTTGTCACTGCCGCACGCAGCGAGTCCGGCGACGAATGCGAGAGCGAGAAGCGGACGGGCAAAGCCGTGGCGAAACGAAGACCGAATCGACATCATCGAGAGTTCTCCTGGCGGGTATGGAAGGTACCCGTTGCGCGCGTCGGTGCGCAGACGATGCGCGTAGGACGACGTGCCTTTCACTTCCCGACAAGAGTATTGCGCGTGGCGGACGCGCGTATGCTTTTATTCGCACGCCTGCAGACTCACGATCGGCTCTCCAGCTCAGGGCAGCTTTTCGTATAACACGGGAATCGTGACATCGAGTGTCTATCCGTATCCACTACATAGCTTTTCCGGAGTGATTGCGGACTCGCCGCCCGAAAGCGAGCGATTCGTCTCACCGACTCAGGAGATGCCGCTAACTCTCGCCCGGCATCAGATGCACTTCCGTCGTGAGCCACCTGCGCCACCACGGCGCGTGCTCCTCCGCGGCCATCGCCTTCCCCGCCGCGATCCGCCACGCATCGCGCATCGCCGTCGCATCCGCGAAGCGATCCTCCGGCAGCGCCGCGAGCCCGCGCGTCAACCACTCGGCCACATCCGGCGCGATCTCCGACAGATCGACATCCCCCGCGAGCTCGCGCGCCAGAATCGCTCGTCCGTCACCCGTGCCGAACGGCGGCTTGCCCGCGAGCAGGAAGTACGTGATCGCCGCGATCTCGAAGCAGTCCACAGGCGAGCCCTGCGTCTCGCCGAGCAGCTGCTCCGGCGCCGCGAACTCCGGCGTGCCCGTAGTGCCACTCGGCTCCTCGCCAGGAATCTTCGCGACACCGAAGTCCGCAATGCGCCAGCGGCGATAGCGGTCGATGAGGATGTTCTCGGGCTTGAGATCGCGATGGATGATCCCGCTCGCGTGCGCGGCGGCCAGGCCGTCGAGCACCTGATCGATCTGCGGCGCGATCTCCGCGATCGAGCGCGGACCCGAGCGCGCAACGAGATCCGCCAGCGAGCCCCCCTCCGCCAGCTCCATCGTGTACCACGCCACACCACCGCTCGAATCCCAGTCATAGATCGGGACGATGGACGGATGCGCGAGCTGCGCGGCGAGCTGCGCCTCGCGGCGGAAGCGGTGCACGGCGTTCTCGTCGCTCGCGACTTCCGGGTGGAGCATCTTGAGCGCCACCTCGCGCGCGAGCGAGAGATCGCGCACGCGCCACACGGAGCCGAAGGTTCCGGAGCCGAGTCGGCCGATCACTTCGTAGTCCTCACCAGTCGCCCAGCGGAGGCGCGCCTCTTCGCTCTCGCCCGGCCCGCGCATCGCGGCCTGCATCGATCCGCTCGTGAACATCGACGTGTGGCTGCCCACCGCGCGATCGAGCTCGCGCAGCATCGCCGCCACCGAGTGATAGCGATTCTCCGGCGCGCGGGACAGCGCGCGCGCAAGCACCTTCGCGACGGACACCGGGATGTCGGGACGCACAAGGGTGAGCGGCGGGAGATCGGCCGGCGGATATTCGCGCGTGAACGCAGCAAACGCGGTGGCGGCGAGCTGCCACTGGTCACTCTCGGGGGTGGGCGTCCAGGTGACGCCGTCGGACTCCGGGGGCGCCGGGGTCCAGCGCGGATTTGGCGAGAGGCCCGCGGGGAGCTCGCTGCGCGGGACGCTCCATTCCCAGCCGAGAAGCCAGATGCGGCCGGTGGGGGTGACCCAGCAGGTTTCGGCGGACATCGCGCCGTGGACTGAGCCGCCCGAGTGCATATAGGCGAGGGCCGAGCCGGCGGAGCGGAGGAACTGGAGAACGAAGGCGAGATCCTCGGCGCCGGTGCGCGAGAGGCGCGACCAGAGCGTTTCGCCGGCGATCCAGCGTCGCAGATAGCCGGGACCGCGCTGCAGCTCGAGGTTGCGCGGCCAGTAATAGTAGGTCGTGGGGATGGACGGGTGATTCAGATGCGCGAGATGTCGCGCCTCGGCGTGCAGCCACGACTCGTGATCGGCGTCGAGGGAGCTGACGAGCGAGAGCGAGCGCCCGAGCTCGTCCACTACCTCCTGGTAGTGGCGATGCTCGCCTTCGACGCCCTCGGTACCCCAGCGCCAATCCGGCGGGAGTTGCCAGTTGGCGAGGTGCGGGGGCAGCTTGTTCGTGACGCGGTCGCGGAATGGACGATCGGTTGGTGACATATCTTTATGTAAACAAAAGACTTAGCTGACAGAGCGCAACGGTGCGCGCTGCCGGAAGGCACGCCAAATGGGGTATCGGGAATGACGGAAGGCTCGCCCACGATTACATACGAGACTCTCTATCCAGACGTTCCAACACCGTTCCGCGCCACTCGGCAAGCCGCCGGATACGACGTCTGCGCGTACCTGATCGGGCGCACCGTGCGGCTTTCGGATGGGTTGAAAGTGCGCGAGCGCGCGAGCGATGATGAGCACCGGCTGCACCTGGAGCCGGGTGAGGTCGCGCTGGTGCCGCTGGGGTTCAAGGCGCGGCTGCCTGATGGCTACGAGGCGCAGGTGCGGATTCGGAGCTCGATCGCGTTCAAGCGCGGGCTAATCATTCCGAATGGGCCCGGGACGATCGACGCGGATTATCCCGACGAGTGGATGGTGATGCTGAAGAACGACTCGCCGAGGGGAGTGGTGATCGAGCATGGGGAGCGGATTGCGCAGATCGTGCTGGCGAAATACGCGGTGTTGGAGTGGTTGCCGGGGTCCGTGTCGGTGAGCACGAATCGCACGGGTGGGATCGGGAGCACCTAAGAAAATTTCTATCGAAGCAATTGATCCTTCGTGGCGGATTCCATTCGCCCCTCGGTTTAGTTTCGCTGATAGCCGCATTTCGACAAATACTGGGGGTTTTGGAAATGAAGAGTCATCCAGCCGCGACCGCTCTCGGCATTTTTATTTCGTCGCTGGCTCACGTTTTTTCTGCTAGCGGCAACTTGAACGCCCAGGAAGTTACGGGCGCAATTCACGAGCAGATCGCGGGAGTGTCCTGCGACGACATACCTGCCGGACAAAAGAGGCCTGAATTCGGCTGCACCAACATCGCCACCGAAACGCAACTCAAGTTCACGGAATCGGACGTGTATTGGCATCTGCAGACCTTTCCAAGTCGCGCCGCGGCCGAAGCGCGCAAGAGCAAGACCGGAATAGTTGTAGAGGAAGATGGCCGCGTGTGGCTGTCTGAATTCGGACCGCGCGACCTCATCGTGACGGGTGGCCAACCCATCACCATCGTCGGTCCCTTGAAGCTTCCTCTCGCGGCATCATACACCGCAGTTCTCTCATACGCCGTCATGCGGCCGGGCGATCGCTCGAGAGTTCACACGCACCCTGGACCTGAAGGATGGTACATGATTGTCGGTGAACAGTGCCTGGAAACTCCTGCGGGTGCGACCAAGGCAAAGGCCGGTGAGACAATGACAGTGCCGCCGAATGTGCCAATGCAGCTAAGCATCACTGGTACGGCTCTGCGAAAATCTCTGGTCCTTGTTATCCACGATTCAGCTCGGCCGCGCGGTACACCATCGCAATGGAAACCGGTGGGCGCGTGTGATAAGTGATTGACGAAGAGATGTCGAATCGAGCGAATCGAACAGGTTTTCATCTAAGAGCCCTGTTTCGACCATGTCTGTTCCCGCGAAGATTGCGCGCACTGAGCTACGGCGTTCTCGCGCTCTGCTCGCCAATGGCCGCCGCACCTTCTCGCGCGCAGAGTACTCGAACCCGCGGAACGCCTGCGGGCACGAGGGCCGATTCGGCGATCGCGGCGCGCGTGCGCGAAGAGTTCGTGCATGCGTGGAGCGGTTACAAGCGCTACGCATGGGGACACGACGAGCTGCTGCCGCTGAGCAAGAGCTACCACGACTGGTACGGCGAGGGTCATTCGCTGCTCATGACGCCAGTGGATGCGCTCGACACGATGATCCTGATGGGACTCATGGACGAGGCGCGCGAGGATCGCGAGCTCATCGCATCGACGCTCGACATCGATCAAGACATCTACGTCAAGAATTTCGAGATCACCATCCGGCTGATGGGTGGGCTGCTGAGCGGCTATGAGCTCAGTGGCGACAAGCGCCTTCTCGCGCTCGCAGACGATCTCGGCACGCGTCTCCTTCCCGCATTCGATTCGCCGACGGGAATGCCGTACATGTTCGTGAATCTCAAAACTGGCAAGGTGCGCAACCCGCGCACGAATCCGGCCGAGGTGGGGACGCTGCTGCTGGAGTTCGGAACGCTCAGCAAGCTGACGGGAAAGCGGGTCTACTATGACAAGGCGAAGCGCGCCGTCGTCGAGATGTACGCGCGTCGGTCGCCGCTCGGCCTCGTGGGCTCGTGGATCAACGTGGAAACCGGAGCGTGGACCGACAGCACCGCGCACATCAACAGCGGAATCGATTCATACTACGAGTATCTGCTGAAGGCGTGGCTTCTGTTTGGTGACGAGGATTGCAAGCGGATGTGGGAAGCCAGTGTGAGCTCCGCAAACAAGTATCTGAGCGAGGAGACGCCGAGCGGTTTCTGGTACGGGGAGGCGAACATGAATAGTGGAGCGCGGCTGAACAGCCACTTCGAGTCGCTCGCGGCCTTCTTCCCTGGTACGCTCGCGCTCTCGGGGGATCTCGATCGTGCGCGACGGCTGCAGACGTCTACCTATAAAATGTGGACGACGTTTGGCGTCGAGCCGGAAACGATCGACTATCGCTCGATGACGATCGTGGACGATGGCTACGAGCTGCGTCCGGAGATCATCGAGTCCGCGTACTATCTCTACCACTTCACGGGCGACGAGCGCTATCGGGAAATGGGTCGCACCTTTCTGCGCGATATCATCGCGTGCTGCCGGACTGACGTCGGGTACGCGTCGCTGAGCAGCGTGCCGAAGCGCACGCAACGCGACGGCATGGAGAGCTACTTCCTCGCGGAGACGTTCAAATATTTGTATCTGATCTTCGCGCCGCCCAGGACGGTGGATCTGCGGGACCACGTTTTCAATACGGAAGCGCACCCACTGGCGAAGCTCGCGCGGTGAGCTCGCATTTCGAGCGTGGCGGATGGAATCGGCGCTCGATTACCCACATTAACGCGTCTTTTGGGTGGGACTTGGGCGCGCCCCGAGTCGGCTTCGATCGGACGGCCGGAGTCGGCAACGTCCGGCTAAACCCGTCAAATCGCCCGGAAACGCAGCGAGCCCTTCCGCGTGGTGAGTAAACAGATAGAGTAAACGCGAAGAATCCTTGATGACGGAACGCTGACGCCTGGACCTAGCCATGTCAGAGGCTGGTCGAGCGGGCTCGTACACCGGGAGAACGGCGCATGCTTCGGCTAAGAAGCTTGGGAGAGTGCGTGATAGAAGCGGGGGACGTGAACCTGCTGCCGGCGGCGGAGACGCTGTTCGCGTTGGCGCTCTATCTCATCATGGAAGCTGGACGAGCCGTCGGACGTGAGGAGTTGGCGCGGGTGCTATGGCCTGGCGTGCCTTCCGGAAAAGCGCAGCATGGCTTGAGGCAGGCGATCTACAAGCTGCGGTCGTTCGACATAGAGATTACGGCCCAGCGTTCGGCGCTGCGGTTAACACCGGGCACGTTCACGACCGATTTCGCCGAGCTGCTTCTGCCGCAGACCCCTGTGATGCAGGAAGCGCTTGCCGATCAAATATCCGGCGCATTTTTGCCGGGCTATCGCCCCCAACTTTCCGAAGCGTATGCGACCTGGGTCGAGCGACAGCGTGACGTCGTGCACTCGGCCGTGGCGCGCACGCTGATGGCGGGCATGCAGGCGAAGAAGCGAGTAAGCGACTGGAATCGTGCGGAACGACTCGCAACGATGTGCCTGAGGCTCGATCCGTTGAACGAGGAAGCGACGCTGACGTTGGCAGAGGCAGCCGCGTTAGGCGGAAGCAAGACGAAGGCATTATCGATATTGAACCACTATCTCGAGGACATCGGCGAAGGCGCGAGCGAAATCAAGCTGCCGGCGGTGCTGCTTCGGCGACGCATTTCCGAAGCGTACCAGGACAGTGTGTTCCCCGTGCGCGACGCTCCGTTCGTCGGACGTGAGAACGAAATGGCGGAGCTGACGCGAGCGCTGGCGAGGGCGCAGGCCGGACATGGAAGCGCGTACGTGATCACGGGTGAGCCGGGAATTGGAAAGACGCGGCTACTCTCCGAGTTCACGCGCGTCGCGGCGCTGCAGCGATTGCACATCGTGCGCGTGGGATGTCAGTCACACGATGTGCGGCGACCGCTGTCGGTGTTCGTGGATCTCGTGCCGAAATTGCTTGCGCTGCCGGGGGCGTTGGGATGTTCGCCGGAGTCGATGCA
>JBDSHG010000052.1:0-3226 GCA_039918615.1 Gemmatimonadaceae bacterium
TCCTGCTTGAGCAGCGCATCGACCTCGACCTTCACCTTCATCAGCCGCGCATGCAGAAATTGCGCGACCTCCTTCTGCGATGCGGTCGGCGCATAGTCCGACTGGCCGACGGATCCCGCGAGATACATTAGCTGCTCCGTGATCTGCACTGGCCAACGTACGTTGTCCTGCCCTCGTCCGGTCACCTGCATCTGATAGAGCTTCCGCTCGACAGCGATCACCTTGCTCATGAGCGGCTCGGTGAGCGCCTTGACGTCGGCGCGTGCGCTGTCTTTCCCCGCGATGTCGAGCAGATCCGACAGCTGTCCCCGCACGAGCTCGAGATCGTTCACTTGCGTGATGGCGTCGTTGATGTCCGTCACGATCGCGCGCTGCGTCTCCATCTGCGCGGCGAGATCCTGCTCGGTTCCCCCCGACATCGGATCCTTGAGGATCACGAGAGGCTGCGATTCCTCGACGCCAGCGTACTTGAGCGTGACCGTGTACGTGCCCGGCGGCTCGAGCACGGCGTAGCGCCCGATCCCCGGTGCTTTCTGCCCCTCGTCCGTCACAGCGAACCAGTCCTCGTAGAGCGGCGCCGACCGGATCTTCGCCTCGATCGTCTCCGTGGAACGGAGATCCCAGAACGCGCGATTGAGTCCCGCCTTCACGGGTGCTCTCATGGTGCGCACGAGTACTCCGGCCGCGTTGGCGATCGTGAACGTCACGCTGTCCTTCTTCGCGCTGTCCACCGTCCCCGGCTTGATCCAGAAGTTGAGCGCCGCACCATTCGATGGATTCTGTCCGGCGACCTGGTCATCCATCTCGGTGAACGGATCGGCGATGAGGCGAAAGCGGTACTGATCGCGCGGCTTGAGCAGCGCCACGTTCTTCCCCGCGATCTCCGGCGTCCACTGCTCGAGCGGCGTCAGGTCATCCATGATATAGAAGCCACGTCCGTACGTCGCGACCACAAGGTCGTGGAAGTGCGGCTGCACGACGATCCCATACACGGGCGCGTGCGGCAGGTCGTTCTGCAGCGGCTGCCACTGCGCGCCATCGTCGAGCGACACGTACAGCGCGTTCTCCGTTCCGAGGTAAAGCAGCCCCTTTCGCGCGGGATCTTCGTAGATCACATGCGCGTACGAGAGCGGCGACCTCGGAATGCCTTTCACGATCAGCGTCCAGCTCTTCCCGAAGTCCGTCGTTTTGTAGACCCACGGATCGCGGTTGTTCTCCTGATGTCCGTCGACGGTCACGTACGCCGTGCCGTCCACGAACCGCGACGGCTGAATGCTGCTCACCGTTCCCCACGTGAGCATCCCGGGCATCGCGGCGGACACATTCGTCCAGCTCTTTCCGCCATCACGAGTCAGCTGTACGATACCATCGTTCGTCCACGCCCAGATCTCCCCCTTCGCCAGCGGCGACTCGGCTATCGCGAAGACGACGTCGCCATACTCGACGCCGATGTTGTCCGGTGTAAGTCCGCCGGAAATCTTCTGCTTCGACTTGTCGTTGCGCGTGAGATCGGGGCTGATGATTTGCCAGCTGTTGCCGCCATCCGTCGTGCGATGCACGAACTGGCTTCCCACGAACACGGTGTTGTGATCGAAGGGTGAGATCGTGAGCGGAAAGGTCCACTGAAAACGATACTTCACGCTGTCGGCCGACGTGCCCGTCGTGGCCTGTGGCCAGACCTCGACCTCGCGGATGTTCCGCGTGCGCACATCGTATTTCGTGACGATGCCGCCTACCGAGCCGCTTCCCGATGCGCTCGACCACACGAGATTGTCGTCGACGGTATCGGGGGTCGCCCAGCCGCTCTCGCCGCCGCCCACCGAGCGCCACTCGCCGCGCCCGATGCCAATATCCCTACCGAAGAATCCCTGCTTCGCATTGCTCGGACCCATCGCCGACTCGCCGTCCTGCTTGTTGCCGTAGACGAAGTACGGCACGCGGTTGTCGACCGTTACATGATACATCTGCGCGATGGGCAGCTGAATGCGATTCCACGTCCTTCCGCGCGTCGTCGTGATTCCGACCCCGCCATCGTGCGCGACGGCGAACCGATTGCCATTCGACGGATCGAACCAGATGTCGTGATGATCGCCGCGTGGCACTTGCTCCCGCGGCAGGTCGATCATGGTCTTGCCGCCATCGAGCGTCTTCGTGAACGCCGCCGCAAGGAAGTACGCCTCGTTCGGGTTGTCGGGTTCGACACCCATGCGATCGTAGTACGCGGTGCGTCCGGCCGGCTGCAAATCGTAGTTGATCAGCTGCCAGCTCTTCCCCGCGTCGTCGGAGCGAAAGAGACGTCCGGAGTCCGACTCCACTCCCTCGCGCGGCACGCCGTCGCCCGTCTCCACCTCGGCGTAAATACGCTCGGGCATCGCAGCGCTGATCGCGAGCCCGACCTTGCCGAAGGGGCGTCCCGGAAGTCCGTTACGCAGTCTCGTCCACGTCGTGCCGCCATCCGTCGACTTCCAGATGCTGCTCCCTTGACCGCCGCTCTTGCGTCCCCACGTGTGGATCTCGATCTGCCACATCGCGGCGTAGACGGTGCGCGGATTCGACGGATCGAGCACCACATCGATACCGCCGGTCGAATCGTTGACGAACAACACGCGCTGCCATGTCTTGCCGCCGTCGGTCGTACGGAAGATGCCGCGCTCCTGCTGCGGCCCATAAGCAGTACCGAGCGCCGCAACGAGCGCGCGATCCGGATCCGAGGGATCGACGGCGATGCGCGCGATGCGCCCACTGTTCTCGAGGCCGATGTGCGACCAGCTCTTTCCCGCGTCCGTCGACCGGTACATGCCGAATCCGATGGATATGTGGCTGCGGATGAACGATTCGCCCGTGCCGACCCACACCACGTTCGGATCGGACGGCGCGACGGCAATCGCACCGATCGACGAGACAGGCTGTCCATCGAAAATCGGCGACCAGTGCGCGCCCGCGTCGATCGTCTTCCACACTCCACCGCTCGCGGCGCCGACATAATAGACGTTCGGATCGCCCTTCACTCCGGCGATCGCATCCGTGCGATTTCCCTCAGGCCCAATGTACCGGTAGTGCAGCGCCGCGAGCGACGCGGTATCGGGGAAATCCTGGTTCGCCACGGTCGTCGCCGGTGTGCGCGCTTTTCGCTTCTGTGCGTGCGCCGAGGACGGAAGAACTGCCACGGCCGCAAACGAGACGGCAAGGGCGGCGCGAAAGACGCGTCGAAAATACTGCATGGCAA
>JBDSHG010000053.1:0-26537 GCA_039918615.1 Gemmatimonadaceae bacterium
TGTCGCCGAGTCCGACGTTCGATGGCACGATGCGCTGCGCGGCGAGCTGCCACTTCGCGGGGAGCAGCAGAACGTCCGCGACGACGGCCACGGCGACCAGCGCGAGCGCGATGATCGCGACCACTTCTGAGACGAGCCAGAGCGGAGCGAGCGCAACGACGAGCACGACGAGGCGGCGTGTCGGGAGCACGCTGATGAGCGCACGCCACGCGCCGCTGGCGAAGGAGGCGATGAGATGCGTCGTCATCACGAGCGCATCTTCCCGCGTCGTTGTTCCTGTCTCCCCCACCGGCGCAGTCACTTCGGCGCTACGATCCGCGTGAGGAGCGCCTCGAGCACGTCGTCGCTGCTTCGCCCCTCGACCTCGGCTTCCGGAGATACCATTACGCGATGGCGGAGAACCGGCAGCGCGAACTGCTTTACGTCATCCGGCGTCGCGAAGTCGCGGCCCGCGAGCAGCGCCGCCGCGCGAGCGGTCCGGAAGAGCGCGACACTCGCGCGTGGAGATCCGCCGAGTGTGAGCGACGGATCCTCGCGCGTCGCGCGCACGATGTCGGCGATGTATTCGCGGACCTCGGGGGCGACCTTCACGCCGTCCACCGCACCGCGCAGCTCACGGCACTGCGTCTCGTCGAGCACGGGCGGCGGGCGCACATCCGAGGCCCGCTCGGCGTCGAAGCCGCGCGAATAGTTGTCGAGCATCCCGAGCTCCGACGCGCGCGACGGGTACGTCACGCGGATCTTGAGCAGGAAGCGATCGAGCTGTGCCTCGGGGAGTGGGTACGTCCCCTCGTACTCGACGGGATTTTGCGTCGCGAACACCGTGAAGAGATCGCCGAGCGAGCGCCCCTCGCCATCGATGGTGACCTGCCGCTCGCCCATCGCCTCGAGGAGCGCGGCCTGCGTCTTCGCGGGTGCGCGGTTGATCTCGTCGGCGAGCAGCATGTCGGTGAACACGGGACCGGGACGGAACTCCGAGCTCAGCCCTCCATCGCGCAGGACATTGATGCCCGTGATGTCCGCGGGCATGAGGTCGGGGGTGAACTGGATGCGGCCGAAGCGCGTATTGAGCGCGCCGGCGAGAACGCGCACGAGCAGCGTCTTCGCCGTTCCGGGCACACCCTCGAGCAGCGCGTGGCCGCGCGCGAGAAAGGCGACGAGCGCTTCGTCGATGACGGCTTCCTGCCCGATGACGCGCTCCGACACCACCGCGCGCACGCGCGCGAGTGACTCGGTGATCTGCTGTGGTGTGATCACGTAATGAGATTCCTCTCGATGTGGTCGATGGCCGCGCCGGCGGAAACCAGCTGCTCGGTCGATGGCTTCTGCGCGAGCGCGCGTGTCAGGGTATCGATGTCGCCGCCGAGCCTCGGCAGCCGGACTTTCAGCAGCGTCAGATACGCTTCGTCGCTCAGAGTGGCCGTGGTGCCGAGCGGATGTCGGCGACGCACACCGCGGACGAGGCGCTGCACCGCGAGCCGCGTCGCGCCGATCGCCTCGTAGGCGCGTGAGAGTGCGCCGACGTGCTCCAGCGGCGAGCGTCGCTCGAAGCGCACGCGCGATTCCGGCGCGATCGGGCGCACGCCGATCATGAAGAGGTAGAGCAGCGCCGCCGCCGCGATCTGCAATGTGGCGCGTCCCCACGTCGTGTCCGTGAGCGCGTCGGCGACGATCGAAGGGAGCGACGCGCCTTTGCCATAGCCCTGGTGATATTCATCGAAGACGATGAGCGATGTACGCGTGGAGTCGAGCTCCTCGAGAATGCGTACGGCGAGCACGGTGCCGGCCGTTCTCCGCAGGACATCGTTGCGGAAGAAGGTCGGATCCGCGATCGCGACGACTTCGCCGCGGCCGATCGGAAGAATGGCGATCTCCGGATGCACGGCCTGCAACACGGGCGTTCTGATGGAGAGCAACTGCCTTGCCTGGGATGGCCACTCGCCCACGGAGTCGGAATCCGAGCGCGGATTGCCGACGAGATAACGGTGAAAGGTTCGCGCACTGAACACGCCGAACGCTTCGCGCAGCGTATCGACCTGGTCCTCGTGGCCAAACAGCGTATCGGCTATCGCGTGGTAGTTGCCGAACCACCTGTTGCTCGCGTGAACCCCGATGGAATCTGCGATCGCGCCATCGCTCTCCGGAACCACGATGGCCTTCGCGCCGCGGCGCACCGCTTCGAGCAGCGCGTGCGTCTCTCCAGCGCTCGGCGCGATCGGTGTGCTGAGGAGAACGTAGATGGATGTGCTGTCGACGTTCCCGATGTAGGGAACGATGCGCTCACTCGTTCGGAAGCCGAGGCGGTCGAGCACGTCGCGGAGGCCTCGCGAGCCGCTCACGGTGCGCGAGCGTGTGCTGAGGAATGGCCCCTGCGCCACCTCGGTGCCCGGCGATACGATGAGGATGACGACGAGCACGATCGCCAGCGTCGTGAACACGATTCGTGGACGGAGCACCCACTCAGCGAAGCGGTTAGCCATTGGGGCGCACGATCGGCATGGCGAGTGAGAGCAGTCGCTCGTAGCGCTCGCGGTTGCACTCGCCGAGCCCGTAGATCACGACGTCGTAGGCGCGCGCGAATTCGCGAAAGCCGGGGAAAATCGGCGACGAGAGTCGGCGTACTTCGCGCACGTAGTCGCCGGCGGTCTTCGAGGGGTGCAATCGAAGCTGGTGCTGACGCGCACCAGCGTCGAGCAGCGCGGCGTAGAGCGCGTGCGCGGCGGCGGTAAAGTCGCCGCGGGCCGCGAGCTGCTGTGCGGCGCTCCACGCATCGCCCCGCGCGACGCCGGGCTGCGCTTTCCACGCACCGCCGGCGCGTCGAAGCGCGGCACGCGCGCGCCAGAGGTAGAGCGCACGCGAGATGACGGCGGCGGTCAGCAGCGTGAGTCCGATGACCACGGCCCAGAACAGCGGCGGCGACTTGTGCAACGCGCCGACCCGAGGAAAGAGCCACGAGAAGATGCGATCGATCTGCTCCCCGACCCACCCCCAGAATCGCTGCCACATCGACGTTCTGTTGTACGTCGGCGATGCGTAAACCGCCTGGACCGCACGTCGAATCGTTTGCTCGGAGAGCCGCTCGAGGAGCACGCGCATTGTGGTCAGGAATTCCACGGGTGAGATCGACGCCCTAACATACCGCTCGTCCTTCCTTCCGGCGAACTATCCCGTATAGCTGTCGCAGACGGAGCGCACGGGACACGACGGACAGGAGCGCGAGCGAGCGGTGCAGACGAGTGCACCGAGCTCCATAAGCGCCTGATTGTGCGTATACGCGATTGCGCCGGTGCGGGGGAGGACGGCACGCGCGATCTCCCAGCTTTCCTTGTGCCCCGCGTGCGTACGTGGATTCACGTGTGGCGCGAAGACTCGGGTGAGCACGCGCGCGACATTCGTGTCGACGAGCGGCGCGCGGCGCTCGTACGCGAAAGAGGCCACCGCACCGGCGGTGTAGGCGCCAATGCCCGGGAGCTTGCGCAGTGCCTCGGGGTGCTCGGGAATGGATGCGGGGGCTCGGTCGCGGACGATGGTGCGCGCGAGCCGCTGGAGATTTCGAGCGCGGGCGTAGTATCCGAGCCCGCTCCACGCCTCCATCACGCGCGCGGGGCGCGACTGGGCCACCGCCTCGAGCGTGGGGAACTGGTTCAGGAATTCGGCGTACTTGGTGATGACGCGCGATACCTGGGTCTGCTGGAGCATCAGCTCCGAGACCAGTATATGGTAGGGATCGCGCGTCCGGCGCCACGGCAGGTCACGCGCGTGCACCCGGTACCATGCGCGCAGCTTGCGGCCGAAGGCGGCGCGCCGCTCTGGTGTGATGATCGTGGAGGTCACTGAAGTGGAACGCTATGTACCCTTCGCGGAGGGTGCAACCGGCACCGGGATGTTAGCTTTTGAGTTCGCCACGCCCGGCTTCGGGCCGACCGTTCGCCTCAGGAGTAGTGTATGAATGTCGTTCGCTTTTCCGCGATGCTACTCGTTGCGAGCACGTTGCCGGCGCTCGGGCAGATCCACTATACGCCCACGGTGCAGCGTTATAGGCTGCATTCCACCGTTCAGCGCTCGCAGGAGCAGAACGGACAGAAGACGGATGGGCTGATCACGAACGAGCAGCAGGTCACCGTCACGATCCAGGGGCCGAAGATGAAGGGCGCGCTCACCGACAAGGACACGCTGCACTTTGCGGTGACGCTCGATTCCGTCAACATGAGCTCGAATCTCACGGTGCAGCTCCCCGATGTTCAGGTCATGCAGGGGACGAAAGTGAGCGGTGTGATGCTGCCGTCGGGCAAGGTGCTGCACTTCGCATCGGACACGAAGTCGACTGACGGCGTCGATCGTGAGTCGATCGTTGCGAGCATGGCGCACTTCCTCCTCACGCTCCCGGCAACCGCCGGTGCCGGCGCGAAGTGGTCGGATACTGCGTCGACGAGCTTCTCGAAGGATGGCAGCTCGCTGAATACGCAGACGATCACGCAGTCGCAGGTGATCGGCGATACGACGGTAGCTGGCCAGACCGCGTGGCGGGTGCACAGGACCTCGGCGCTCGTGATCTCGGGAACGCAGGTGCAGGCCAATCAGAAGATCACAATGGATGGCACGGGCAGCGGCGAGGCGATGTACTACATCGGCACCAACGGTGTGTTTCTCGGATCGACATTAACGCAGACGATGAAGGAGACCGTGAAGGCATCCGGAATGGTCATCCCGGTGACACAGACCGCCACGTCGACCGTTACCATCATCCACTAGCCCGATCCACATCCGCGGCGCGCATGCGCGCGTCGCCGCAGTCGTTCGAGTAGCTTCACCTTGGGGGAGCGATGGCGGACGAACAGCGACTAGCAGTACTGGAGCAGCACGTGCGCGCGTTGTACGAGCAGCTCAACGCACTGCGTGCGGAGCTCAACGGAGCGAACGGCGCAGCGCACGCGACGGCGGCTCCCGCAGTCGAGCCGCCGGCAGTCGCGGCGCCCGCAGTCGAGACGCCCGTCGAGACTCCCAGATTCGCGGCGCCCCCGCGCCAGGCGTTCGAGCCCTCGCTGCCAGCACCACCGCATCAGCGCCCCGCTCCGGCTCGGCCTCGCAAGGCGCAGCCTCAGCCACAGCCCGAGATCGATTTCGAGAAGCTCTTCGGTCGCTACGGCACGATTGCGGTCGCGTCGCTCGCGATCCTCATGGGCGTCGGAACCTTCCTCTCGTGGGCGATCGAGCACGGATATCTGGGGCCCACCGTTCGCGTCATCCTCGGCTTCATCGGTGCGGGGATCGTCGCCGCAATCGGCCTCTGGGTGCGCGAAAAGCGCGACGTTCGATTCGGAAACGTGCTCCTCGCGCTCTCGCTCGCGATCGTGCACGTGGATGCGTGGGCCGCCGGTCCGCATCTGCAGGTGCTCAGCACATTCGCCGCGCTCGCGATCGCAGCCACCGCATCCGTTGCCCTCGCCGCCCTCGCCCTCACATCCGAGGAGCGTACGCTCTTCGCGATCGGTTTCGCCGGCGCACTCATCGCGCCGTTCGTCACCGCGAGCGAGCCCGGGTCGATCGTCATGCTGCTGACGTACGGATGGGTCGTCATCGCCGTGAGTCTCTTCGCGATTCGTGAAAAAGGGTGGCGCTCGGTGCTCGTGCTCACCGTCGTGGGCGCAGCCGGCTACGTGTTCGCCTCGTTGACAACCGGCCCGGGAATGCACGACGGCTGGCTCGCCGAGCACGCACCCGTGCTCTTCGCCTTCGCGTGCGCCGCCGCGGCGCTGCTCTTCGCCCGCAGCGCGAATCGCTCGAAGCTCGCGCTCGCCTTTCTCCTCCTCGCGGCCTTCGCGACACTCGGCTATTCGTTTCACGCCCGCCAGCTCGAAGTCGGCGTTTCGCTCTTCGGAACCGTGGCCGCGTATCTCATCGCGCGCGAGCTCGAGACCGACGAACGATGGCTCACCATCGGGAACGTGATCCTCCCGCTGAGCTTCCTCTTCGCGACGATCGTCTCGGCGAGCGACCGGACGATCCAGGCGCTGGCTGCCGCCGCGCTCACCGTGGTGGCAGGGTTGCTCGCGTGGGAAGATGAAGAGGAGCGCGCGCAGCATCTCCTGGTCACCGCGGTCGCGAGCGGCACCGCAATCCTCGTCTATCTCATCGACTTCGACACCAGATGCATCGCGGCGCTCGCGCTGCACGCGGCGCTCTTCTCGATCATTCTGCGCTCGACACGCGCGCGACTCCTCGTTCCGCCAATCGGATTCGGTCTGCTCGTGGCCTCGGGATGGTCGTTCGTTCTGCTCGATGAGCGCGGGCTGTACGCCTACACCCCCTTTCTCACGATCCCATCGGCGTGCGCGCTCGCCTGCGTCGGCGCGTGGGCGCTCTTCGCGTACGCGTTGCGGCCCACTCCGGATGAAACGGCGTTCCAGGATTCCCAGCTGTCCGCAGTCACGAGCGGTCTCGCGATCATCGTCGCCTTCATCTGGATTCGACAGGAGCTCGTGGGCGCCTGGTCGTCCGATGCCGCCTCGTTCGCGCTCATCATCTACTACGCGCTCGCCGGACTCGCGCTGATCTTCGCAGGCCGCCATCGCCGCGTCGGACTATGGCGCGCGGCCGGACTCGCACTCGCCTTCTACGCCGGCTATAAGACGCTCGTCGAGACCTTCACGATCGACGCGATCGGCTTGCGCGTCGGCGCGCGCATTCTCGTCGGCGTCTTCCTGGCGGCGGTAGCGTACTGGTATCGCGCGCCGCAACTACCGGGAGCGGCGGATGGCACAGGACTCGAAGATCCGGCTGGCGCGGAGGCAGCATCGGCCTCAGCTTGATGTATGCCACGTAAAGCCTTCCTCGCGAGTGTCGCGATCGCTGCGTCGCTGCCGCTCCTGGCGATGGCTCCGACCCTCGATCAGGCCACGGGCAACATGCTCGCGGCGCGCGCTGTGCAAGCCACACCGAACGTCGTCATCGTCACGGCCACCGACTTCGCCTTCGAGATGCCGCTCTCGATCCCGGCCGGTGTGACGACCTTCGAGTTGCGGGACCGAGGGAAGATGCAGCACCATTTGAGCATCGTGCGCCTCGATTCGGGGAAGACCAGTGCGGATGGATTGGCCGCGCTGATCAAGGCTGGACACGGCGTTCGACCTTCGTGGATGCACCCGGTGGGCGGTCCGAACGCGCCGATGCCGGGAGAGAGCTCGATCGCGACGCTCTCGCTCGTGCCGGGCAGCTACATGGCGTTCTGTGAAATCCCCGGGCCGGATGCCGTGCGGCATTACATGAAAGGGATGATCAAGGGATTCTCGGTCACACCATCATCAAAGCGCGCCGACATGCCGCCAGCGGATCTCGCGATCGATCTGGTCGATTACGACTTCGTCCTCTCTCACCCTCTCGTGCGCGGCCATCGCGTCATTGCGGTCACGAACTCCTCCTCGCAGCCGCACATGATGGCGATCAAGAGATTCCCGATCGACTATCCGCCGGGGCAGGGGATGAAGGACCTGATCGCGTGGGCAGCGGATCCGAAGGGCGAGATCGGACCGGTCGGCGCGGGTGGCGTCACGGAACTCGCGCCTGGTGAAGAGGCAGTCATGCAGCGCGACTTCGAGCCGGGAAAGTATCTGCTCATTTGCTTCTCCGCCGATGCAACCGACGGCAAGCCGCACTTCAGGCACGGGATGGCGAAGGAGATCATCGTCGAGTAGGCAGGCGGCAACGTTGTGCGTCGTCCGTGCGCCTGCGTTTTCGGTCTACTCGAAGTCTTCCTTCGCGCGCCGCTTCTTGATCTCCGACCGCCGCTTCTTCGACTCGAGTCGCGCCATCTTCGACGCACGCGTCGGTGCGGTCTTTCTGCGCGCTCGTGGCACCGTGAGCGCCCCGCGCACGAGCTTCGCGAGCCGTTCCTCCGCCGCCTCGCGGTTGCGCAGCTGACTCCGATGCTCGCTCGATACGATGCGGATGAAGCCGTCGGCGTTCGTGCGCTTTGCGAGCCGTTGCAGCACTCCGGCGCGCACGGCGTCCGGTAGCGCACGTGTCGCCACGATGTTCCAGAGCAGCTCGATGCGCGTCGACGACGTGTTGACGTGCTGCCCCCCGGCGCCCCCCGACCGACTCGCACGAATCGACAGCTCGTCGCGCGGTATCGAGAGCTCGTCGCTCACCTCGAGCGCATCGCTCACGTCGCGCCTGCCTCCCGCGCGGCTACCGCCTCCGGCGAGCGGTGCACGCGCACCCCAGCCACACGCCGCGAATCCATCGCGACCACCTCGAGCTCGCCACCACTGAACGACACCCGATCACCCACGCGCGGCAGTCTCCCAATGCGCGAGAAGACGTAGCCGCCGAGGGTGGACCAGCTTCCTTCCGGGATCTTCACGCCGTGATCGGAGCGGACATCGATGAGCGACAGCGATCCCGAGAGCTCGAGCACGCCGTTCATCTCGAGGGCCTCGCGCTGCGCCACGTCGTACTCGTCCGCGATGTCCCCGATTACTTCCTCGACCAAATCCTCCATCGTCACGATGCCGGCCGTCCCTCCGAACTCATCGAGCACGATCGCCATGTGCGCGCGCGTCTTCCGCAGATCGTCGAGCACGCGCTCCGCGGCGCGTGTGTCCGGGATGTAGAGCGCCTCCCGCACGAACCGCTGCACCGTGAACGGCTCCTTTCCGTCGTAGAGCCACAGATCCTTCGCGAGGAAGACGCCGATCAGATCGTCGAGATCCTCGCCGTAGATCGGGTAGCGTGAATATCGCTCCTGGCGCACCACCGCCCACACCTCTTCCTGCGTCGCCGTCGCCGGAATCGCAACGATCTCCGTGCGCGGCCGCATCACGTCGCGCGCCTTCTTCTGATGAAAGTCGAAGACGCCCGCGAGCATCTGCGTATCGCTCTCGTTGAGCAGCCCGTGTCTCCGCGTCTGCATCACGAGCAGTCGCAGCTCCTCGGGTGAGTGCGCGCGATCGCTGTCCATCACCTGGGTGACGCCGAGGATCCTGAGGAGAAAGCTCGCGACGCCGTTGAGCAGCCACGTCACCGGCAGCGCGACCTTCGCGAACCAGCGGAGCGGCCGCACCAGCCACCGGCTCGTCGCCTCGGGATTCGCGTACGCGATCGACTTCGGCACGAGCTCGCCGATAATGATGTGCAGGAAGGTGATCGTGACGAAGGCGACGATTACCGTCGCCGCCGCGTGCGAGATCACAGCCACGCTTCCGAAGCCGAGCTTTCCGACCAGGGTCGCGATGACCGATGCCACCGTTGTCTCGCCCACCCAACCGAGCGCCAGCGACGCGAGCGTCACCCCAAGCTGCACCGCCGACAGGTACCGCGGGATGTCGTTCGCGGTCTCCTGTACGAGCTTCGCGCTCCTGTCGCCCCGCGCCGCAAGCGCATCAATGCGCGAGCGGCGGGCGCTCACCAGCGAGAGCTCGGCCGCCACGAAAAAGGCGTTCGCCAGCACGATCACCAGCACCGCGATGAGTCGTAGCACGATCGCGCTCGCCGTCAGCGCGACAACTGAATTCTCCACGTAACTCATTGAAGGAGTGGGTCGTCGTCCAGGTATAGCAAAATGCACTAATCGGAGGGCTACCGGAACTCTTGCGCTTTGCAAGTGACCCCCGCCGCGCCCCCTGCACCACGAGCGTCCCGCCGGATCAATGGTCGAGCCCCGCCGCGTACTCCGATTCATCTACATTGGGCGCCTCTCGCTGGCCGCCGCGATCTTCCTCGCGGCCGCCTTCTCGTGGCACGGCGCCGACGCGCGCGACACCCTTCTCGCGACGCTCGCCTTCTTCGCCGCGATCGCCTTCACCTCCGTCTCCGCCTGGTTCGGCCTCGCCTACCGCACCCTGGTCTCGCGCGGCTTCTACTATACCCAGTCGCTCTTCGACGTCGCGCTCATCACGACGATCGTGCACATCACCGGCGGCTCGCTCTCCCCCTTCGCCGCCCTCTACATCCTGGCGACGGCGTGTGCGTCGCTGCTCCTCCCGGTCGGCGGCGGCCTGCTCATCGCCGCGCTGGGCAACGTCCTGTACTTCGCCGACGTCATCGTGCTCCAGGGCACGACGCTGGGCATGCCCGTCATCCTCCAGCTCGGCGTCTTCGCGATCACCGCGCTGGGCGTCGCCTACCTCGGCGCGAGGCTGCAGGAAGCCGGCGTAAACCGGGAGGCGCTCGCACAGCAGCTCGTCGTCGTGAAGCTGCAGGCCGAGGATGTGCTCAAGAACATTCGCAGCGGCATCATCACGATCGACGTGCAGGGGCGCATCCTCTTCGCGAACTCGATGGCCGGAACTCTCATCGGAATCGACGACGAGCAAGTACGCGGCAAGAACATCAAGGACGTGGTCACGCCACACGCGCCCGCGCTCTCGGCAGCGCTCGAGAAGGCCGTGCACGGGTTCGAGCGCGTGACGCGCGGTGAGGCCGCGATCACGGTGAGCGGGCGGACATTCCCCATCGGTTTCACGACCACGACGATGAGCGCGGACGGAACTCCCGGAAACATGTCCGGCACCGTGATCTTCCAGGACATCTCCGACAACAAGCGGCTCGAGGAGCTACGCCTGCGCGCGGAGCGTCTGGAGGCGGTGGCGGAGCTGAGCGCGTCGCTCGCGCACGAGATCAAGAACCCGCTCGCGTCGATCCGCAGCGCCGTCGAGCAGCTCGGCTCGCGCGCGCGGGCGACGGAAGACGAGCGCGTGCTCTCCACGCTCATCGTGCGCGAGTCCGATCGTCTCTCGCGCCTCCTCTCCGAGTTCCTCGACTTCGCGCGCGTTCGCGTGACGCGTGGCGAGCGCGTGAACATGGGCGAGGTCGCGCAGGCCGCCGTTCGCCTCGCCGACACGCATCCGGATCGCAAGACCGGTGTCACGGTGACGTGCGTCATCCCCACCGAGCCGCTCCTCGTCGAGGGCGACGAGGATTTGCTCCACCGGGCGATCTTCAACATCACGCTCAACGCCGTGCAGGCGGCCCCTGCGGGCACGGGGCAGGTGACCGTTGAGGTCTCTCGTCTCAACCCGGAGCAGATTCCCACCGGTGTCCCGTTCGAGGTGAGCGCGATCGCGCTTCGCGTTTCGGACAACGGTCCCGGCATTCCGATCGAGCTCCGCGAGCGCGTCTTCGATCCGTTCTTCACGACGAAAACCGGCGGCACGGGACTCGGGCTTCCGATCGTACACCGCGCGATCGAGGCGCACCGCGGCTTCGTCTTCATGGACTCGAGTCCGAAAGGCACGCGCTTCACCGTACTGCTGCCGCAGATCCAGCAGCGCCTTCCCGCGGAGATCATCGCATGATGGCCACTGCCAGCCCCACGGTTCTCATCGTCGACGACGAGACGGGAATCCTCGAGACGCTCAAGATCCTGCTCAAGAACGAAGGGTTTACCCCGCACGTCGCTCTCGGCGGCAAGCAGGGGCTCGAGCAGATCGCCGCCCTCGATCCGGATATCGTGCTCTCCGATGTGCGCATGCCGAATGTGGGCGGCCTCGAGATCCTCTCGGCGGCGCGCGCCAAGGATCCGCTCGTGCCGGTGATTCTGATGACCGCGCAGGCCGACCTGCGCTCCGCGATTCAGGCGGTGAACGAGGGCGCGTACCACTACATCCAGAAGCCGTTCGTCAACGACGAGATCATCTCCATTCTGAGGCGGGCGGCCGAGCACCGGCAGCTGCGGGTGGAGAATCAGTCGCTGAAGCAGGAGATCAAGCGGCAGGGGCAGAATGGCGTCAGCGCGCCCGTGGGGCGCAGCAAGGCGTGGCTCACGGTGCTGCGCCTGGCGGAGACCGTCGCGCCGACCGATTCCATCGTGCTCATTCAGGGCGAGTCCGGCACCGGAAAGGAGGTCGTCGCGCGCTACATCCACGAGCTATCGCAGCGCACTGAAGGCACCTTCAATTCGATCAACTGTGGCGCGCTCCCCGAGAGCCTGCTCGAGAGCGAGCTGTTCGGACACATGAAGGGCTCGTTCACCGGCGCCGTGAAGGACAAGCGCGGCTTGTTCGAGGCCGCGACCAAGGGAACGTTCTTCCTCGACGAGATCGGCGAAACCACCCAGGCGACGCAGGTGAAGCTGCTCCGCGTGCTGCAACAGCGCGAGGTCATCCCCGTCGGTGGCACCGAGCCCATCGCGATCGACACGCGCATCCTGGCCGCCACCAATCGCGATCTCGAGGAGGAGATGAAGCGCGGGACCTTCCGCGAGGATCTCTTCTACCGGCTCAACGTCTTCGCGCTGCATCTCCCGCCGCTGCGGCAGCGCCGCGACGATGTGCCACTGCTCATCGACGCCTTCCTCCTGCGCGGCGCTCTTCAGCGCGGCGAGGAGCCCAAGCGACTCTCCGACGAGGCGCTCGACGCGATGCTCGCATACTCGTGGCCGGGCAACGTCCGCGAGCTCGAGAACGCCCTCGAGCGCGCGATGATCCTCTCGTCGGGGCCGACGGTCGAAGTCGGCGCGCTTCCCGAGCGCGTCACCGAGCGGAAGCCCGAGCCGCTGATCGCGGACAGGCCGGCAAATGCGAACCCCGCGCTCGATGTGATCGAGCGGGCGTACATCATGTGGGTGCTTCAGTGCGAAGGCGGAAACAAGAGCCGCGCAGCCGATGTTCTCGGCATCGATCCTTCGACGCTCTATCGCAAGCTCTCCCGCTATGGAGTCGCGGACACGTGACACATCCCACCCGTCCCACCCCATCGCGATTCCCCCCGCTCACGGGCGACACGCGCAACGCGGCGGCAGCTGACGCGTCCTCTTCTCAGCCAGCCATGACTACCGCCGTCTCCCCAACACCGTCCCGCCCCATGGAGGGCACCAGCGCACCGGCAGAGATCGGTCCGCTGAAGCTGCGCGCATCTCTCAAGACCGAGATGATGCTCAGCCTCGCCGTCCTCGGCACCGCCGCGCTTTCGCTCGCCGCGCTCAACGCCGTCGTCCTCGAGACGCTGACGCTGAGCAAGGACGGGCCGATCTATCTGGCGCTCCTGATCCTCGCCGACATCCTGATCTTCGTCGCCTTCGGCGCCTACAAGATCCAGGGGCTCGTGCTCGATCCGCTCGACACCGTCGTCGAGACCACCGAGGCGATCGCCGACGGTGATCTCTCGCGCCGTGTTCCGCGCAGCGGTCCCACCGAGTTCTCGCGGCTCGCCCGCAGCATCAATCGCATGACCGCGCGCATCCTCGAAGAGCAGGCGCAGCGCACGCATCTCGAGAAAGTCGCCAGCGTCGGACGTCTCGCCGCCGGCGTCGCCCACGAGATCGGGAATCCGCTCGGCGCCATCGGCGGCTACGCGCACATCCTGCGCCGGAACGCGGCGCTCGACAGCGACGCGCTGGACGCCGTCGCCGGCATTGAGCGCGAGTCCGCGCGCATCGACCGCATCATGCGCGGAATGCTCGAGTACGCACGTCCGCGTCGTCGCATCACGTCGCGCATCGATCTGAACGTCACGGTGAACGAGGTCGTCCAGCTCCTCCGCGATCAGGGAACGCTGCGCGAGGTCGTTCCAGAGGTCGCGCTGCAGAACGGACTTCCAAAGCTCATCGGCGACGCGCACGAGCTCGAGCAGGTGCTCGTCAACCTCATGCTCAACGCGGTCGACGCGATGCAGGGGCATGGCAAGGTCTGGATCGTCACGCAGTCCGTCGCCTTCGACGACGTCACGGGCCGCAACGGGAAGCGCAACAACGATCCCGACGGCTTCGATGTCGCACGAGAGCAGAGCGCACGCGTGCGTGCGTGGGTCAACAGCGTCGGCGAGCCGGCGCAGATCCTCAAGCTTATCGTGGCGGACTCCGGCCCCGGCGTTCCGATTACGGAGAGCGAGAAGATCTTCGATCCCTTCTACACGACGAAGGAGCCCGGGCGCGGCACGGGACTCGGCCTCGCCGTCGTCTCGCGCATCGTCGAAGGGCTCGGTGGCACGATCTGGGTTCGCCCTGCGCGTGAGGGCGGGGCAGCGTTCATGATGTATTTCCCCGTGCCCGATGAATCAGCCAGCTCGGACGATCGCCCCGCCAGCGCCGCCGCTGTTACGCCGTGAAGATCCTCGTCGTTGACGACGAGCCGGGACTCCGACAAACGGTATCGCGGATTCTGGGCGCGGAAGGGCATACCGTCGGCACCGCCGGCGAGGGCGAAGAGGCGCTGACCAAGCTGTCGGTGGAAGACGTCGACCTCGTGCTCTGCGATCTGCGCATGCCCAAGATGGATGGCCTCGAGTTCATCGAGCGCTACACCCAGGGCGGCGGACACGCACTCGTGATCGCGATGAGCGCGTACGGCGACTCCGATACGGCCATCGCGGCGATGCAGAAGGGCGCCTACGACTACGTTCAGAAGCCCTTCCGCGCCGAAGAAGTCGTGCTCGCCGTGCGAAAGGCTGCGGAGCGCGAGAAGCTGCGCGCCAAGGTCGAGGAGCTCGAGGACCAACTCAGCACCATTCGCGGCGCGGACGAGATCATTGGCCACAGCGCATCGATCAAGGCTGCGCTCGAGATGGCGCGCAAGGTCGCGCGGCATCCATCGACGGTGCTCATCACCGGCGAGAGCGGTACCGGCAAGGAGCTCGTTGCGCGGCTCGTGCACACGAGCAGCCCGCGCGCGGACAAGGCGTTCGTCGCCGTGAATTGCGGCGCGATCCCGGAACCGCTGCTCGAGAGTGAGCTTTTCGGCCACGTGAAGGGCGCGTTCACGAGCGCGGATCGCGACAAGATCGGACTCTTCGAAGAGGCGAACGGCGGCACGCTCTTTCTCGACGAGATCGGCGAGCTTCCCGCGGCGCTGCAGGTGAAGCTCCTGCGCGCGCTGCAGGAGGGCGAGGTACGTCGTGTGGGCGCAACGACGTCCCAGCGCATCGACGCACGCGTCGTCGCCGCAACGAATCGCGATCTCGCCGTCGACGTCGCGAGCGGGCGCTTTCGCGGCGACCTCTACTACCGCGTCAACGTCGTGACGATTCGCCTTCCGCCCCTGCGCGAGCGCGCGCAGGACGTGCCCGAGCTCGCGCTGCACTTCCTCCGGCTGTACAACGCGCGGCTCGGGCTCAAGGTCGAGTCGATCTCGCCGCCGGCGATGCGCACGCTCATGGACTACGCCTGGCCCGGCAACGTGCGCGAGCTCGAGAACGTCATCGAGCGCGCCCTCGTGCTCACGACCGGCCCGACGATCGAGCGCGAGCATCTCTCGGACATCATCGCCCCCGTCTCTGCCGCACAGCCCGCAGTGGACGACTTCTCGGTCAAGCGGCAGACGGAGGCTCTGGAGCGCACACTCATCAGGCGCGCCCTCGAGCGCACCAACGGCAATCGCACGCGCGCCGCGCAGCTGCTCGACCTTTCCCACCGTGCGCTGCTCTACAAGATCCGCGACTACGACCTCGGCAGCTGACGCCGCAGGGTGACGCGCGGCGCTTCCATGCGCCGTGCGTCGGATCGCTGGCGATGGTCTCGCGTGCCGCCGCTACTCTCGGCCCATGCGAACGCCTTCTCGCCCCCGCGCTGCCTTCACACTCATCGAGCTCCTCGTCGCGTGCTTCGTCTTCGGCACCGGCGTGCTCGCCCTCGCCTCCACATCGGTCGCCGTCGCGCGCCTCACGGGAGACGCGGCGCGCGCGGGCGCGGCGGCCGAGCGGGGGCAGGCGCGCATGGAGGCGATGCGCGCGGGCGCATGCGTTGCGCGCTCCGGCACGGCGAGCGCCGGCGGTATCACCGAGTGGTGGGGTGCCACGCTCGCGCCCGAGGGACAGGCACTCAGCGACAGCGTTCAGTACGCCGAGGGCGCACGCCACGCGCTCCGTACTGAAGGGCTCTCGAGCAGCGCCTGGTGCCCATGACGCGCAACGCCAGTCCCGGCGCCACCCTCATCGAGCTGATCGTCGTGATCACCCTGCTCGCAGTGCTCGGCTCCGCCACTCTCGACGTGGTCATCCACCAGGAGCGCTTTTATCGCGCGCAGGCGAGCGCGATCGACTCGCGTGCGACCGTGCGCGATGCTGCGTCGCTGCTTCAGACCGAGCTCCGCGCGCTCACGCCGGAGGACGGCGATCTCTACGCGGTGGGCGCCAGCGCGGTCGAATACCGCGCTACCCTCGCGCAGAGCGTCATCTGCACCATCTCCGCATCGCGACGCCGTATCACGATCCCTCCCGAGCATCTCGACGCGGGCGCTCCGCTCACATGGATCGGCACGCAGGCAGAATCGGGAGACACGCTGCTGGTGCTCGCCACCGACTCCACTTTCGGCGACAGCTGGCAGCGGCACGTGCTCACCGCTGCGCCCTCGGGCACCGGCAGCTGTCCCACGACCACGGGCTTCACGACCACGGCGGCGGAGGCGTCGGCGGCGATCACGCTCGCGCTCGACCCGCCGCTCGACACCGCCATCGAGACGGGCGCCCTCGTGCGGATCGTGCGCCGAGCGCGCTACGAGCTCTATCGCGCATCGGACTCGCGCTGGTACCTCGGCTACCTGGATTGTCTGGCATCGCGGGCGACTCCCTGCAATACCATCCAGCCTGTGAGCGGCCCATACGCTCCCGCGGGGATCCACCTCTCGTATCTCGATCTCGCCGGCGCACTCACCGCCGATCCCTACCGCGTCGCCCGCATCGATCTCCTGGCCGTCGCCTCGCGACGATCCGCGCCCGACACCCTCGACTCGCTCGCGACGACGATCGCGCTGCGGAATTGAGCATGGCTCATCCCCGAGCGATGCGACGGGCGCGCCGCAAGCGCGGCGTCGCCCTCGTGATGATCCTCGGCGCCATCGCGGTGATCGGCGCACTGGTCATCGGCGTCGTCTTCTCCGCGGTCCTCGAGCGTCGCGAGGCAATGCAGCAGCTTCTCCGCGCCCGCGCGCTCGACGCCGCGGAGCTCGGGCTCGCCGCCGTCATCGCACCCGCGATGTGGGATTCCTCATGGAGCCTCACTCCCGCACGGGGCGTCATCGCACGGCGCTCCTATGCGCTCGGCGCCGCCGATGCCCTCGACACCGTTGCCATCGCAAAGCTCTCCGCGCGGCGCTTTCTCGTCATCTCCGACGCGCACGTCGGGCTCTCCTCGCTGGCCTTCGCGAGACGTCGCGTGTCCATGATCGTCGTACTTGACAGCGCCCAACACCCCGCTCCAGCGCGTACGCACGCTTGGCTGGAGCTCACGCGCTGACAGAGTCGCGCCGTCGTTGCTTGCTGTCACGTCGCGCGCCGATGTCCCCGAAAGAGGGTGTTACGTTCACCGCCCCCGTTCGTGTCACAGTAGCAAAGCTTTGGTACAGCCCGGTTGGGCTTCGGGTATCGTACCGTGCCACAACTGCCCCACCGCATCACGTCCACGTCCATTTACGTAGTAATTCCCGCTTCCCACCGGCTTCCAACATGGCGCTCTTCGGTCGCAAGAAGACGACAATCGGACTCGATATCGGCTCCGGTCTCATTAAGGTCGCGGTCATCGATCACGGCCGCGGCGATCCGCAGCTCGTGAAGGTCGCAATCGCGCCTTTGCTCGCAGACGCGATCGTCGAAGGTGAAGTGATGGATCCGGGCATCGTCGCCGACGCGATTCGCACCGCGCTCGCCGCCGCCGGCATCAAGGGAAAGGGAGTCGTGACCGCCGTCGGCGGGCGCGATGTGATCATCAAGAAAATCCAGATCGACCGCGTGAAGGAAGCACAGGCGCGTGAGCTCATTCGCTGGGAAGCGGAGCAGCACGTCCCCTTCGACATGGAGTCGGTCGAGCTCGACTTCCAGATTCTCGATCCGAACGCCGATGGTCTCGAGATGAGCGTCCTGCTCGTCGCCGCCAAGCGCGATCTGATCGAAGGCAAGCTGCGTCTCCTCACCGACGCCGAAGTCGCACCGTCGATCGTCGACGTGGACGCGTTCGCGCTCCACAACGCCTTCGAGCTCAATTACCCCGATGCGATGAACGGCGTCGTCTGCCTCGTCAACATCGGACACGAAGTCACGAACATCAACATTCTCGACGACGGCGTTCCGCTCCTCACGCGCGACATTGCGGTCGGCACGCGCCGCTTCCGCGAAGATCTGCAGCGCGAGCGCGGCCTCAGTGTCGAGGAAGCCGATGCGCTCCTCCAGGGATACGATCGCTCGCCGCACCTGCAGGCGATCACCGAAAGCCGGGGCGAAGAGATCGCCGTCGGCATCGAGCGCGCCGCCGCGTTCCTCGCATCGTCGTCCCGCTCGGCCAGCAAGCTGAAGGCTGCGTATACCTGCGGCGGTGGCTCGCGCGTTCCCGGTCTGAACGAGGCGCTTTCTGCGCGCCTTCGTCTGCCGGTCGAGCAAGCCAACCCGCTGCAGCGCTTGACTGTACGTGACGGTGCTTTCGATTCGCTCGTCATCGACGATGTCGCACCCCTGCTCATGCTCCCGATCGGACTGGCGCTGCGCCAGGTCGCCTGATTCCTCCCGAAGGACGCGATAATGATTGAAATCAATCTTCTCCCCGGAACCGGGAAGAAGCCTCGCAACCGCGGCGGCGCCGGAATCAACTTCTCCGGTGTTGCGTCGGGACTCGCCTCGAAGGTCAACGATCCGCTCCTCCTCAGCGCTGTCGCCAGCGTTCTGGTCGCGGCGCTCGTGATCGGCGGCATGTTCTGGCACCAGCGTGCGCAAAACACACAGGTGAACGAGTCGCTCCAGAAGGCGGAGCAGGACTCGATCAACTACTCCGGCGTCATCCGCGAACAGCGCAAGGCGCAATCGCAGCGTGACTCCGTGGTCAGCCAGGTCAACCTGATCAAGTCGTTCGACGACAAGCGCTTCGTCTGGCCTCACATCATGGATGAGATCAGCCGCGCCCTGCCGCCGTACACGTGGGTGACTTCGATCGTGCAGACCAACACGATCACTGCGGCGTCGCAGTCCACCTCCGCCCCCCCGGGCAAGGGTGGCAAGGCTGGCCCGCCGGTCGTCGACAGCACCAGTGTTCCGCGAGTGCAGTTCAAGCTCGTCGGCAACACGGTCGACATTCAGGCGCTCACGCGATTCATGAAGGTGCTCGAAGCGTCCCCGTTCATTGAGAACGTGCAGCTCGAGCGCTCCTCGATCATTCTCGTCGATGGAAAGGAAGTCACGGAGTTCGCCCTCTCGGCGGCCTACCAGACGCCCGACCCGTCCTCGATCAAGACCGTTCCTGTTTCCCTCTCGGTGAGGTAGCGATGGCCAGTCTTCCGAAAGGTCAGCGCGAGCAGGGACTTCTGATCCTCTGCGTGGCCGCAATTCTCTCGATCGGCGCGTACTGGAACTTCGTCTACAGCAAGACCGCCGCCGACATCGACGCCCGCCAGCAGCACGCGGACGCGCTCGTGACGATGAACCAGAAAGCGAAGATGGAAGTAGCGAAGGGCAACGTGAACGAGATCCGCCGCCAGCTCGCGGAGTATCAGCAGAATCTCGTTCTCATTCGCGGCCTGGTCCCCACGGGCAACGAAGTGCCGTCGCTCCTCGAGCAGATCTCCACCGCGGCCCGCCGCGTCGGACTCGACGTCTCCACGGTCGATCCGCAGCCAGTGGTCGAAGGCGAGAACTACGACACCTACCGCTACACGATGTCCGTCATCGGCGGTTATCACGAGCTGGCCGAGTTCCTCGCGAACGTCGGCAACCTCACGCGAATCGTGCTCCCGGTGAACGTCGCGCTCGCGCTGCCGAACAACACGGCGACGGTGCAGGCGCACAAGAAGGAAGGCGAGGCGGCGATCGAGGCCAAGTTCCAGCTGCAGACCTTCGTCACCAAGACCGCGGTCGCGGATCCTTCATTCGATGCACCGCGCAAGAGCGGAGTGAAGTCATGAGCCAGCTTCTTCGTGGCGCGGCGTTCGCGGCGATCACCTTCGCGGTGCTCTCGTCGCAAGCGGGCGCCCAGTCGTTCCCGAACATCAACAAGGCCAAGGAAGCGGCGACGCGATCCGTCGACGCGACCAACGCGCACACCAGCGCGATGACGGCCGACCAGTCGCCACAGCCGGTTGCGCAGCCCGCGATGCAGTCGAACCCGCCGCAGAAGAGCGGCGTGATCGTCAGCTCGAGCGGCACCGTGAAGACGAGCAGCTCCACGAGCTCGACCTCCAACGGCAAGCCCGGACCGCAGACGCCCACGCCGCGCTCCGGCAAGGGCGCAGCACCGGCCACCACGCCGCCCGGAACGAAGTCGGACATTTCGCTGGTGCGCGAAACGTTCAACTACACTGCCGATGGCCGTCGCGACCCGTTCATGTCGCTGATGAAAACCGGTGAGCTCCGCCCCGCGGTCTCCGATCTCAAGCTCGTGACCGTGATCTACGATCCCGCCGGCCGCTCCGTTGCGATCCTGCGCGATCTCACCACGAAAGAGCAGTACCGCATCAAGGTCGGGCAGACGCTCGGCCGCATGCGCGTAGCATCGATCCAGCCAAAATCGGTGACGTTCACCGTCATCGCAATCGGTACGACCTTCCAGGAAGTGTTGGCACTCAACGATACAACGAGAGCGAGGACGCAATGAGGCGAGTCTGCACGCTGGTAGGGATGACGCTTTTCGCGCTGGCTGCACGCGCGAACGTCGCCCATGCCACTACGACTGGCGAGACGAAGAGCGGTGAGGTCAAGTCGCTCGCCGTCGTCTCGGCTTCGGGACGCGCCGAGGTCGTGATCGCGGTCGACGGTTCGGTGAGCATTCAGGACTTCTCGCTCGCGGATCCGTCGCGCGTAGTCCTCGATCTGAAGGGGGCGAGGCTGAACGCACCCACGCGGATGTATGATCACGTGCCTCGGGGCGGCGTGACCAACCTTCGCGTCGCGCAGTACCGTGAGAACACGGTGCGCGTGGTGATCGACCTCGACGCCGAGCACAAATACGCGGTCACCCGCGATGCGAATGAAGTGCACGTCGCGATCGACGCGCCGGCCGGTGTGGCATTCACCGCCTGGCGCGCCGCTCCGCAGATCACCAGCGCAATAGCCGCGGGCGAAGCCGCCCCCGACGTCGCGCCCGATGCTGCGATCGTGCACCCGGCCTTCCGCAGGGCGAGCGTCGCTCCCGTGGCGCAGAACAAGTTCGCGGCCTCCGCAGCGCAGCCGCGTATCACCGTCACCTACCAGGACGCGGACATTCGCGACGTGATCGCGGCGTTCGCAGTTTTCTCCGGCCGCACGATCGTCGTCGGCAAGGGCGTCACCGGGAACGTCTCCGCGGAAGTCCGCGACCAGCCATGGGACGTCGCGCTCCGCGCGATCCTCCAGGCGCAGGGACTCGCCGCCAAGGAAGACCAGGACGGCATCATCGCCGTCGACAGCTACGAGAACATCGCGAAGCAGCAGGCGTCCGAGCCGCTCACCACGCAGATCATCTCGGTGAACTACGCTCGCGCTGCGACGCTCGTCTCCACCGTCAAGAGCCTTCTGTCGAAGGAGTGCGGTCCGGGCAGCACGCCGGGCTCCGTCGGCACGAACTGCCAGATCCGCGGCGATGTCTCCGCCGACTCGGCAACGAACCGTCTGCTCGTCACCGATGTCGCGTCGCGGCTTCAGGAAATCTCGAACTATGTGAAGGACCTCGACGTTCGCACGCCGCAGGTCTCGATCAAGGCCAAGATCATCCTCGTCAACCGCACGAATATCGAAGACATCGGCGTCAGCTACGACTTCGGCTCCAACGGCACGTTCTTCAATGCGCTGATGCAGCGCACCGATCCGTCCACCTTCAAGCCGGTCGACTCGAACGGCGACGGCGTACCGGATGCAGTCACCGGAACTCCGTACTCGAAGGCGCAGAACGTGATCGAGATCGGCGGCAACTCGCTCGCGGCGGTGTCCAACGCCAACGCCCGCGTCGTCAACCCGGCCCTCTCGCTCATCTTCTCGACGGCGCTCGGCAAGTTCAATCTGACGTCGTTCCTCGACGCGCTGCAGGAAGTCCGGCTTGCCGACGTTCAGGCAGAGCCGAGCATCGTCACGCTCGACAATCGCAAGGCCGAGATCCTCTCCGGTGAAGAGACGCCGATTCGAATCATCGATATCGGATCGCTCAGCCAGGGCGGAACGGCGGCAACGGCGCCCCGTGCTACGGTGTCGTTCAAGGAGACTGGTATCATCCTCACGGTCACCCCGCATATCACGAACAACCGCAAGATTCTCATGACGCTGCACGCAGAGCGCTCGCAGCTCCAGGCAGCCGCGTCGGACCTCGGCTACACCTTCCTCAAGCAGCGCGCCGACAACGAGCTCCTCGTCGGCGATGGCGAGACTGCCGTGATCGGCGGACTGACCGTCACCTCGGTGACGCAGTCGAAGGTCGGCATTCCGCTCCTCGTCGACCTGCCGTTCCTCGGCAAGCTGTTCGGCGAGACGCGCACGGAAGAAGACAAGAACGACCTCCTGATTCTGGTTACGCCGCACATCGTCGATGAAGGCGAGAAGCTCGGCGCTCCCGGTAGCGACCGTTAATCCGCTGAGACCCGATCATATGAATCCCAACTCCGCACGACTCTCCCCGGCGCGCCGTCTCGCAGCGGCCGCCTTCGGTCTGGCCGTCGTCGCCATCATTGGCGCGTGCGGTGAGGGAAGCGGTTCCACCTGCGCCACTTGCGACACAGGGCGGCCCACGGTTACGCTGACGCAAACCTCGTCCACAGACTCGTCGGTCTCGTTCACCACGCACGCGGCTGACAACCTCGGGCTGCTCACGGTCCACGCCCGCGTCACCGCGGCGGGGCTGGCCGGCGGCTTCGACACGACGTTCAACACCGCGGTCACGTCGGTCGACATTCCGTATTCGCTCAACATTCCGTCGACCATTCCGACCGGCACGCAGATCACTGTGGTCGCGACGGCGATGGACGGCGCGCACAACGCCGCCCACCCCGACACGCTCGTTATCACCTCCGGCGGCGGCGGTGCTGCCGCGGTCGTGATCACGAACCCGCACAGCACGGACACCGCCGTCGTCGGCTTCTCGCTCGCCGTCAACATCAGCGGCAAGACCGCGTCGAAGGTGAAGGGGCTCGGCTACATCGCCTCGGGTGTCTTCGCCACGCCATTCCGCGATTCCGTACTCTTCTCGAGTCCGTTGCTCGACTCGATCACCGTCGACACGGCTCTGAGCCTGGTCGGTGCGAGCACGGGCACGCTCACGATCACGCCGTTCATGATCGATTCGCTGGGCCGTCAGACGCTCGGCGCTCCGGTCTCGCTCTTCGTCACCAACATCGTTCCGACCAACACCACGCCGGTGGTCGACTTCCAGATCGCGAAGCGGATAGAGAGCCGCGATACGATCCACGTCGAGGCGCGCGATCGCTCGGGGATCACCTGGGTCGGCTATGAAGTGCGCAACCTGCCGAGTGGTACGCCGTTCTTCGCCGCAGACTCGATCGCGGTGCCGGCGAGCACGAGCTCGTACTCGCACACGTTCAGAATGAATCTGCCGGTCACCTCCTTCCCGACTTCGCTGCAGGTCCAGGCGTTCGCCCGCAATGCGAACACCCGCGACTACGCTCGCAAGCCGGTTGGAAATGGCGGCGTCATTCGCACCGACACCGTTGTAGTAGTAGCGGGTCTCACCACGCCGCTCGCGGCCGGTGGACGCGTGGCGGACGCGATCTATCACCCGCCGACCAACAGCATTTACCTCAGCAACATCGAGCGCAACGAGCTCGACGTGTTCAACCTCAACGACTCGACCTTCCATACGCCGATCGCTGTGGGCTCGCGCCCGTGGGGTCTCGCCGCGTGGCCGGTCGATCGCAACGGCACCATGGGAGACACGCTCCTCGTGGCGAACTCCGGTGGTACGCTGATCAGTTACGTCAACACGAACACGCAGCAGGAAGTCTATCGATATCCGCTTCCGATCCTGCTCGCGCAGTCGGTGACCTCCTCCACGGGCTCGAACGGTGTGCTCACGGAGACCATTACCGACTACGTCTTCAGCGATCGTCCGCAGTATCTGGCGGCGACCTGTAAGGGTCCCACTGCTCCCGGATCTCCGTGCGGCGACGTCGTGCTCGTCTACTCGACGACGCCGACGCCCGGACAAACGACGCCCTTCACCAACCAGGGTACCGTCCGGTGGGAGAATCTGAACACGCACCAGTCGCACTTCTTCTTCGAGCAGGCCGAAGGACAATCGGTCGAGACGAAGGATACGCTTCAGATTCAGCGCTTCGCGGCGCAGGGGCTGGGCTCGAGCGGCGCAATCGTTCCCTTCCGCCAGTCCTTCCGCAATCTGCCGGATACCACGCAGTACTTCTATTCGATCGTGATCAAGGTGCCGCAGCTCGGCTTCCGCGACACGACATACACACGCAACTCCGGCAACTTCCGTCGCGCGGTCATCGGCGAGGGTGGAGCAGCAGGCGGTACAGGCTCGCAGCCGAACAGTCGCGCCATCCTCTATGATCCTACCGTCGGCTTCGTCAATCAGTTCACGGATCCGACGGGCATCACCCACGCGATTCCGATTCCCGCAGAAGACAACGGCGTCTCCGGATCCTTCCTCGTCACCGACTTCATCGCGAACACCTCGACTCCGGTCTCCGGTGTGGCGATCAACTTCGACGGCGAGCTCTCCGGTGTGCGCGCAGACTCTACCTATCTCTTCGACGCCACGCTACGCCTCCAGGGGCTTCTCCAGACCTCGTCGGGCAACGCGGGTATCGACTTCCACCCGCAGAACGCCGGAATCCCGGGCCCTGGCCCAACCGGCAATAAGCTCCTCTTCGCGGCGTCCAGCCAGCCGCAGCTCGAGGTCTACAACACGAACGTCTTCCGAGTGTGTCTCACCGTCCCGACTCGCGATCCCGTCATCGGTCCGATCAAGTCCGCTCCGATCGCCGGCGGCAACGTGGTGTTGGTCGGCGCGACGGCTCACGGTGTCGTGATCGTCACGGTGACAGCGGCGCAGTTGGCGGCCTGCCTCTAACCTCGCACTCGTAGTAAGCTTTTTCGACCGCCCGTCGCGATCTGCGACGGGCGGTCGTACTTTATCCATGCATCTCGCCGCGATCGTCGTCCCCCCGAACCGCCAACATGCTTCGTTTCACCACCGCCGGTGAATCACACGGCCCCGCACTCATCTCGATCCTCGAGGGAATGCCGGCCGGCCTCGCACTGCTCGCCGCCGACGTCGACGTCGACCTCGTGCGCCGGCAGCAGGGCTATGGCCGCGGCCGACGCATGCAGATCGAGCAGGACGCGGTGCAGTTCCTTTCCGGCGTCCGCGCCGGCGAAACGCTCGGCTCTCCGATCGCGATGCTCATCCCCAATCGCGACTGGAAGAGTTGGACGGAGATCATGGACTCCGCGCCGCGCGAGGGCGATCCCGCGCCACGCAAGCGCAGCGTCACGCGCCCGCGTCCGGGGCACGCCGATCTCTCGGGCGTCTTCAAGTACGATCGCGACGACGCGCGCGACATCCTCGAGCGCGCTTCCGCACGCGAGACCACCGCGCGCGTCGCGGCCGGCGCGATCTGCCGCAAGTTCCTCCGCGGCTTCGGCATCACCACCGGCAGCCACCTCACGCATCTCGGCGGCATCGATGCCGCTCGCCCCGCGGTATTCCCCGACGCCGCCGAGCTGAACGCAGCCGTCGACGACTCGCCGCTGCGCACGCTCGACGCTGCCGCCGAGGCGAAGATGATCGAGCGTATCGACGCCGCGAAAAAGGAAGGGAACACCCTCGGCGGCATCGTCGAGGTCATCTGCGACGGCCTCCCTGTCGGACTCGGCTCCCACGTCTCGTGGGACCGCAAGCTCGACGGGCGCCTCGCCGCCGCGATCATGTCGATCCCCGCGGTGAAGGGGGTCGAGATCGGCATCGGCTTCGAGTCCTCGCGCATCCCGGGATCCGAAGTGCACGACGAGATCGAGCTCCACGCGAACCGCGCGCGCACCGGGAACGTGAAGCGCCGCACGAATCGCGCGGGCGGCCTCGAGGGCGGGATGACGACGGGGGAGCCGCTCATCGTTCGCGTTGGCATGAAGCCGATCTCCACTCTCATGCGCCCGCTCGGCACCGTCGACTTCGCGAGCTCGACCCCCGCGGCGGCGACGGCCGAGCGGAGCGACGTCACTGCGGTTCCCGCGCTAGGGGTTATCGCGGAGGCAATGGTCTCCTTCATCGTCGCGCAGGCGATGCTCGAAAAGTTCGGCGGCGATTCGATGACTGAGACGAAGAGAAATCACGACGCTTACGTCGCACACATTGCCGGACGAATCCACGAGTAGTCCCCACGTCATCCTCGTTGGACTTCCCGGCTCCGGGAAATCGACCGTTGGCCGCCGCGTGGCGCGACGGCTCGGCCGCCCCTTTCTCGATTTCGATTCGGAGATCGAGCGCCGCGAGGGGAAATCGATCGCCCAACTCTTCTCGGAAGTCGGCGAGCCCGGCTTTCGCGCGCTCGAGCTGGCGCTCACAAAAGAGCTCGCTCTCAGCAATGGAATGATCCTCGCGCCCGGCGGCGGCTGGACTACTATTCCTGGCGCCGCGGCACTTTTACGACCCCCCGCGCGTATGATCTACCTCAGAGTCAAGGCGGAGGTCG
>JBDSHG010000054.1:0-5888 GCA_039918615.1 Gemmatimonadaceae bacterium
CGTGTTACGCACCCGTTCGCCGGTCACTCCAGAGTTGCCCCCAAAGTGCCCTCGACTTGCATGTGTTAAGCACGCCGCCAGCGTTCGTCCTGAGCCAGGATCAAACTCTCCAATAACTAGTTTGAACAGCTCTCCGAACGCCGTCCTTCAGACGCAAGTCTAAAAGACTGCGTCCGGAATCAATCTCGTGAATTTGTTCTCTCCCTGTCGCGCACGAGCGCAACAGATCAACAAGAGCCATCACACAAAATTGTCACTCTCGATTGTCAAACAGCGTCGTATAAAATCCCCACGAACGAAGTTCGCGGGGAGCAGTCATTCTAGTGGCTTGTGACACTCGAGTCAACCCCAGTTCACACCGGAATCACGCGCCGGTGCACCGAGTCGACACCCCCCACCGCTCAATCATCATACCGGTGCGGATGCCCCGGCGGCTTCGGACGATTCTCGTCCGTGTCGTCGTACTCGTCGTCCAAGTCCACGAGGTCCAGATCATCATCAAGATCATCATCGTCATCGTCGACATCATCGTCGTCGTCGTCGAGATCATCATCGAGATCATCATCCAGATCCTCGTCGTCCAGCTCGTCGTCGAGCGGTTCATCGTCGACATCGTCCTCGCCGCGCGACCGTGGGGCCAGGCGCAGCGACTCGAGCTCCTCCAGCATGACCGTACGTCTCCTGACGGTAAGTGGACCACCAGCGAGCGACTGCCTACACCGAGGCCCGCTCGCGCTTCGCCTCGCGCGACAACTTCTTCCGATCGTTCGCATTCAAAAATCTCTTACGCAGACGAATCGACTGCGGTGTCACCTCGATCAGCTCGTCCTCTTCGATGTACTCGAGCGCGCCCTCCAAAGTCAACTCCCGCGGAGGCTCCAGCTGGATGTTCTCATCCGTGGACGTCGTCCGCATGTTCGTCAACTTCTTCTCCTTCGTCGGGTTGACGTCCATATCTCCCGGGCGCGCGCTCTCGCCGATGATCATCCCCTCGTACACCGCTGTGCCCGGCGCCACGAACAACGTCGCCCGCTCCGATAGATTCGCCAGCCCGAACGCCACCGCCGAGCCGAACTCCATGCTAACCAGCGTCCCACGCTTGCGCCCCGCCAGCGGCCCCGCCCACGAGCCGTATTCCAGGAAGCGATGGTGGATGATTCCCGTTCCCCGCGTATCAGTCAAGAACTCCGACCGGTATCCAAACAATCCGCGCGCCGGGATGCGATACAGCAGCCGCACCAGCCCCTGCCCCGGATTCTTCATCTCGATCATCTCGGCCTTCCGAGGCCCCAGCTTCTCGATCACCGCCCCGAGAAACTCCTCCGGCACGTCGATCGACAGCTCCTCGTACGGCTCCAGTCGCTCGCCATTCGGCCCCTCTCGCGTAATGACCCGCGGACGCGACACCTGGAACTCGAACCCCTCGCGACGCATCGTCTCCATCAGAATCGACAGATGGAGCTCGCCACGCCCGGACACCGTCCACGTCTCCGTCGTTTCCGTATCGGCCACACGCAGCGCGACGTTCCGCTCGAGCTCCTTGAACAGCCGCTCGCGCACCTGCCGCGACGTGACGAATTTCCCCTCTTTACCCGCGAACGGGGAATTGTTCACCATGAAATCGACCGAGATCGTCGGCTCCTCCACCGCGATCCCCTCCAGCCGCTCCTGATGCTCCACGTCCGTGATCGTGAGCCCGATCTCGACGCCATCGAGCCCCGCCATGGCGACGATCTCTCCTGAGGACGCTTCCTGAATCTCGAGCCGCTCGAGCCCCTCGTAGGCGAACAGCTTCGTCACCCGCGCCGTCGCCGCCGCGCGCGTCGTCTCCACCGGCAGCAGCGCCACCGTGTCGCCGACCCGCACCGTACCGCGCTCGATCTTGCCGATTCCCAGACGTCCGAGATACGGCGAGTGATCGATCGTCGAGATGAGCATCTGGAAGGAGCCGTTCACATCACCGACCGCGGGCGGCACATGCTCCACGATCGCGTCGAACAGCGTCGAGAGGTCGCCCAGCGGGCCGTCGAGATCCATCGTCGAGGTGCCGTTGCGCGCGGACGCGTACACCACCGGCGCATCCAGCTGCTCGGGCGTCGCCTCGAGCTCGATGAACAGATCGAGCACCTCATCGTGGACGCGAAGTGGGTCCGCGCCCGGACGGTCGATCTTGTTGATGACGATCAGCGGCGTGCGGCCCAGCGCGAGCGCCTTCCGAAGAACGAAGCGCGTCTGCGGCATCGGACCATCGAACGCATCGACCACGAGGAGCACACCATCGACCATGCGCAGGATGCGCTCGACCTCGCCACCGAAGTCCGAGTGTCCCGGCGTGTCGACGACGTTGATCTTCACGCCCTTCCAGCGAATGGACGTGTTCTTGGCGAGAATCGTGATCCCGCGCTCACGCTCGAGCGGATTCGAGTCCATGACGCGCTCGGCGACCACCTGATTCTCGCGAAAAGAACCCGACTGGCGGAGCATCTTGTCGACGAGCGTGGTCTTGCCGTGATCGACGTGGGCGATGATAGCGACGTTGCGAATTTCCATAGCCGGTAAATATAGCTGGTAACGGCTATTCGAGGCTACCTCGATCGTGTCTCGATACCGTCTATCGCGCGCCTACTTTCGCCTTCCCCGCGAGCTCCGGCTTGCCCGTCGGCGGCGCCGCAACCGCGGGTGGCTCGGCCGTGGGATCGAGGAAGCTCACCTCCATGCCGCGATTGCGCAGCATGTGCGCGAAGCCGGTCTTGTCATTGGCCTTCATGTAGGCCTCCTTCGCCTCGACCTGCCCCGCATCCACGAGGTCGATCAGCGCGTCGTTCAGCGTCACCATGCCGAGCCGCTTCGACGTCTGAATGACGGACGCGATCTGGAAGGTCTTCCCTTCGCGGATCAGGTTGGCGATCGATGGTATGGAGAGCAGGACTTCGCGAGCGGCCACGCGCCCGCCGCCGACCTTCTTGCAGAGCGTCTGCGAGATCACGCCGCGCAACGACTCCGACAACATCGCGCGCACCTGCTCCTGCCGGTCCGGCGGGAACTGGTCGATCAGACGGTCGATCGTCCCCGCCGCCGACGTCGTGTGCAGCGTCGCAAAGACGAGGTGTCCCGTCTCGGCCGTCTCGATCGCGATCGACACCGTCTCCAGATCGCGGAGCTCGCCGACGAGCACGATGTCCGGATCCTCGCGGAGTGCCGCGCGCAGCGCCGTCTTGAACGACCCCGTGTGCACGCCCACCTGTCGCTGCGTAATGATGCACTGCTTGTTCTCGTGCACGAACTCGATTGGATCCTCGATCGTGATGACGTGCTCGCTGCGCTTGCGGTTGATGAGATCGATGAGCGAGCAGAGCGTCGTCGACTTTCCGGAGCCTGTCGGGCCGGTGACGAGCACGAGTCCGCGCGTGAGATAGCAGAGCTTCTGCACCTCTTCCGAGATCCCGAGCTGCTCGACGCTGACCACCTTCGCCGGGATGATGCGGAACACCGCCGCGCATCCCTTGTGCTCACGCATCACGTTGCAGCGGAAGCGCCCCGTGCCCGAAATGTCGTGCGCGAAGTCCGTGTCGCTCGAGTTATCGAACTCGGCGCGATTGCGCTCCGGCATGATCGACTTCACCAGCGTCTCGAGCTCGCGCGCCTGGAGCGCTGCATTGTCGGGAAGACGAACCATCTCGCCGTCGACGCGCACGATCGGCGGCTCGCCCACGCGCAAATGCAGGTCCGACGATCCGCGTTGCACCATGATGCGCAGCATCCCCTCGATGCGATCGCGCTCCGCGCTCGCTGGTGGCGCGCCGACTTCGGTGTGCGACTCCTCCACGCGCGCGACGGACGACGATACGCGCGCAGCCGGCGGCACCTGCGACACGGGGCTCGGCACGGCCTCCATCATCGGCGTCACGGTCTTCTCCGCCGCCGCGGCCGCAGCGGCTGCGCCCTGGACGCGAACGACCGCGCGCAGTCCGTCGGCGCGCGCGGTCACGTGCACATCGAACGCGCCATCGTCGGAGCTGTACGCAAACGATGTCTCGGCGCCTCCCTCCAGCGCCATGCGCGCATTCCCCGGCGCCAGCTCCTGCAGCAGCCCGACGAGCTGCGCCTCGTTGAACGCCGTCTTCGTTATCGCTCGCGGAGTTCCGTGCATGTCGAGCTGCGCGGGGACGTCGGAGCCGAGCATGAGGGCGCTGGCGCGATGGGAGACGAGGGCAGCGAGGAAGCGATCGAGTTGCGCCATGATCAGTCCAGTGGGCGGACGCGCTCGATCATCTTTCGATTGATCAGGCGGACACCCGCATCGGTTCGGAGCGCCATGAAGCGCTCCGTGCAGTGATTCAAGTAGTCGAGCACGCGGGGACGCGACGCACGCACCTCGAGCCGCATCGACCCGACGTGTGAGATGCCGCCCGCGAGGGTAACCTGGAGTAGAGCCGTGGGGGCGCTGCCTGGGAGCTCTTCGCCTGCCTGGGCGTCGTCGAGGACGATCTCGAGCACCCGATCCTTCGCGATGAGCAGCACTTCGCCCGTGGGCAGCCCGAGCGGGAAGAACGGCTCGAGCTCGTTGAGCAGCTGCAGCGGGTCTTCGAGACCGCCGGGAGGATAGATCTGCGGAGCGAAGAGACTGCCGCTCAGCGCCTCACCCCCCACCATTATGATCGAGACCGCGACACGCTCTTTCTCGATCCGAACGTCGTTCCACAGCTGCGACGGGGTCACGAAGGTTTCCTCACAATAGTCTGTGTGGAGACGAGCCTTTCATGTCCACCGTCACGGTTCGCCGCGCTATCTACGAACATGAAAACTTTCTGAGCGGCAATATGCCCGAAATGGCGCGTCTACGACCGAATTCGGCGCGAATCAGGCGTGCAGGTGGAGCTCCCGCTCGTACATCTCCTGGCGCTCGAGCTGCACCGTGACGTGTTGGATCCCGAACAGTCGCATGGCGTCCAGCACGTGCTCGAGGACGTGCTGGTGGCGCTCCGGCTCGCGCACGATCGCGTGCACGCTCATGGCGATGACGTTCGACGTCACCGTCCAGACGTGGAGGTCGTGCACCGACTCGATCCCCGGGATTTGCGTGAGCTGGTCGCGCACCGAGGCAGCCGAGATGTGTGCGGGGGTGGACTCGAGGAGCACTTCGGTAGAGTCCCGCACCAGTGTCCACGCTCCGCGGAGGATCAGCGCACTCACGACTATGGACGCGATGGTGTCTGCGGCAAGCCAGCCGAACTGGCGAATGAGCAGCGCCGCGACGATGGTGCCGGCGAAGCCGAGCAGGTCGCCCAGGATGTGGAGGTAGGCGCCGCGGACGTTCAGATTCTCCTCGCCTCGCGGGTGGAGCACCCAGGCGGAGATCGCGTTGGCCACGAGACCGAGCACGGCAACGCCGAGCATGAGCCCGCTCTGGACGGGCTCGGGGGTGCGGAGGCGGTTGATCGCCTCCCAAATGATCCAGACCGAAATCAGGAGCAGCGTCGCTCCGTTCAGAAACGCGGCGAGGATCTCGAGGCGGAGGTAGCCGTACGTGCGCTTGTCCGTCTCCGGGCGCTGGCTGAACCAGGCGACGAAGAGCGAGAGCGCCAGCGCGGCCACATCCGTGAGCATGTGTCCGGCATCGGCGAGGAGCGCGAGCGAGTTGGCGTAGAAACCACCGACTGCCTCCGCCACGAGGATGACGGCGGTGATCGCGAGCGCGATGCGGAGCCTGCTGACGGAGCTGCCAGCACCATGCGAGTGGCTGTGGCCGGCGTGCGAATGGCCGGCGTGGCTGTGGCCGTGCGCGTGTGAGTGTCCCATGCGTGAAAGCTTCACCGCGCGGTCGGGCGGGGCTAGGTGCGCGGGCGCAATGGGATCTTGGTGAGCGTCTCGCGAAAGGAGCGCCGCGC
>JBDSHG010000055.1:0-13780 GCA_039918615.1 Gemmatimonadaceae bacterium
TCGAGGAAGGCACGACGTACTCCGACCTCTGGAACGCGTCGCAGCAGGAGCTCGTGCAGTCCGGGACGATGCACAACGCGGTGCGGCAGCTCTGGGGGAAGTCGGTGATCCTCTGGACGCGCAAGTATGGCGACGCGCTCCGAGTACTTTTTTACCTCAACGACAAGTACGCGATCGACGGACGCGACCCGAACGGCTTCTCCGGCATCCAATGGTGCTTCGGCCGCTTCGATCGCCCTTTTCCCGAGCGGAAGGTCTGGGGAACGATCCGCCCCATGTCACTCGAACGCGCCCGCTCGAAGTACGACACCCAGTCGTACATTAAGCGGTGGGATGGAGGAATAGCCGTGCAGCCCTCGCTGGAGCTATAGCGGATCAACGCTACGGCTGCTTCACCAGGTGGAAGTCGTACTCGAGCTTGATCGTGTCCGCGACGCTCAGCAGCACCGGTACCTGCGGCTGCGCGAGCTGCACGTCGGTGAAGGTGAACTGCGTCCACCCGCTCCCGGTGACGTCGTTACCGCTGCTCTTCGCCTGCACACGCCACACCGTCGGTTTCGTCACACCGTGCACCGTGAGATTTCCCGCGACGTCGAAGCTCTGCTCCGCGCTGCCGATTGGCATCTTCACACCGGTCATCGACGTCGGCACAGAGACGACGGTCGGATACTGCTCGGTCTCCAGGAGGCGGCGCTGTACGTAGCCATCGCGACGGTCCTGATCGCTTTTGAGCGAGGTGACATCGATCGTGATCTTCGACGCCGCGGCGTCGCTGTCACCTGCAGGTGACAGCGAGATCCCGCCGGTGATCGCCGTCGTCTTGCCGACCGCGTCGTTCGGAAGGTCGTGCTGGAGGACTGCTCCCGCACGCGGTAGCGCGCCTCGTTGCCGTCTGGGGCAACGACATAGCGCACGGCGCTGGGCGCCGCAACGGCGACGGGATGGGTATGCGTTGCGGGAATCGCAAGCGCGGACGTGGCCAAAAGCGCGACGAGCGACATCTTCATATCGATGACATTCTTCGAAAAAAGCGTAAGGGCGACTGGAATAATACGCACGCCGCGGCCCGTGCGTTCAGCCCTGTTCACAAGGCGCCCATCGAAGCAGCCATGAAGCAGATTCCCGTCCTCATCGCCGGCGCGGGCCCAACAGGACTCGTTCACGCGCTCTGGCTCACGAAGTCCGGCATCGCGGTCCGCATCTTCGACAAGACCGCGGAAGCCGGTACGACTTCCCGCGCGTTGGGCGTGCAGGCGCACACGCTCGAGCTCTACCGGCAGATGGGGATCGCCGACGGCGTGCTGCAGGGGTGCGTGCGTGTTGCCGGCGCGAACTTCTGGATCTCGGGAAAGCGCGTCGCGCGCATCGACATCCGCGAGATCGGCGAAGGGCTCAGCCCATTTCCCGGGCTCGTCACCTTCGCGCAAGACGAGCACGAGAAGATGCTGATAGCCGAGCTCACCAAGGTCGGCGTGACAATCGAGCGGCAGACGGAGCTGCTTAAATTCGAGGATCGCGGCACCAGCATCGTCGCCACGCTCAAGCTTCCCGATGGCAGCGAAGAGCAGTGCGAGGCTTCGTATCTCGCCGGCTGCGACGGCGCGCACTCGGCCGTGCGCGCGGGGCTCGGCATGGGCTTTCCGGGCGGCACGTACGACGCGCTCTTCTACGTCGCCGATGCGCAGGCGACCGGCTCCCTCACCAACGACGAGATACACATCGATCTGAGCTCCATGAATTTCCTCGCCGTATTTCCGCTCAAGGGCGCGGGGCGCGTGCGCCTCATCGGCACGGTGAAGGCGATCACGGAGAGTGATGAGAAGGCGCTGACCTTCGACAACGTTGGCGTCCGCGCCATACGCGAGATGAACCTCACGGTCGACAAGGTGAACTGGTTCTCGACTTATCGCGTGCACCATCGCGTCGCGGAGCATTTCCGCAAGGGACGCGCCTTCATCCTCGGAGACGCCGCGCACATTCACAGCCCGGTTGGTGCGCAGGGGATGAACACCGGCATCGGCGACGCGATCAACCTTGCGTGGAAGCTCGCCGCCGTGCTCACGGGGGAGGCGACGCCCCGCATTCTCGACAGTTTCGAGACGGAGCGCATCGGCTTCGCGCGAAGGCTCGTTGCCACGACCGACAAGATCTTCACGATCGTCACAAAGCCTGGCGGGAGCGCCGCTTTTCTGCGCACGAGGCTCATGCCGCTGATCGTGCCGATGCTATTGTGCATCCATCGCATGCGCACGTATATCTTCCGCACCGTCTCGCAGATCGGAATCAAATATCGGGAGAGTGCGCTGAGCAGCGGGAAGGCAGGCATGCTCGCGGGAGGCGATCGTCTGCCGTGGGTGCCCATCGAAGGCGGCGACGACAACTTCACTCCGCTCGCCTCGATGGCGTGGCAGGCGCACATCTACGGTGAGGCGAAGCAGAGCGCGACCGCGGCGTGCGCCGAGCTGCACCTGCCGCTGCACGTGTTCCCGTGGAGTGCTGAGGCAGGACGTGCGGGGCTCCTGCGCTCGGCGTTCTACCTCGTGCGCCCCGATGGCTACATCGCGCTCGCGGATGCGGACGGCGGTGCATTGGGGCTGCGCGGATATCTCTCGACGAGACGCTTAAGCATCGGAGCGAAGTAGATGACCATCGCCAACTACAACCCTCCGAGACGCATCTTCGTCACCGGCGCGACCGGCGCGGTCGGCGCGCACGTCGTTCCGCTGCTCATCGCGCAGGGGCACGACGTCACCGCCGTCGGACGCTCCGCCGAGAAGCGCGCGAGACTCGAGTCGATCGGAGCGCATGGGATCGAGCTCGATGTCTTCGACGAAGCCACGACACGCGCCGCGCTCGCGGGGCACGATGTCGTGATCAATCTCGCGACACACATGCCCGAGACTACGATGCAGATGATGCTTCCGTGGAAGTGGCGCGAGAACGACGTCGTCCGGCGCGAGGGATCTGCTGCGCTCGCGCACGCGGCGCGCGATGCGGGAGTCCGTCGATTCATGCAGGAATCGTTCGCGCCCATTTACGAGGATCACGGCAGCGAGTGGATCGATGAGAGCTGGCGGCAGCGTCCCGCGCCCTACAATCGCACCACGCTCGACGCCGAGCGTTCGGCGCTGAGCTATACGGAGCAGGGTGGGGAGGGGATCGTGCTGCGCTTCGCGGGCTTCTACGGCCCCGATCAATTGCTGCGCGATGCGATCGGAATGGTGAAGAAGGGTTGGTCGCCGCTTCCCGGATCTCCGTCGGCATATTGGTCGTCCATCGCGCACGAGGATGCGGCGAGCGCGGTGGTCGCGCTCGTCGGCGCGCCGGCAGGTGCGTACAATGTGTGCGACGACATGCCGATCACGCGCGGCGAGTGGGCCGCCGTGCTCGCGGAAGCTGCGGAGATCAAAAAGGCTCCGCGCCCCATTCCGCGATTCCTCGCCGCGCTCGGCGGCGCATCGGTGGAGTGTCTGTCGCGGTCGCAGCGAATGAGCAACGCGAAGTTGAAGGCGGCGACTGGATGGTCGCCGAAGTGGTCGAGCGCGCGGGAGGGGCTGGCGGCGGCAGTGCAAGCGCTCGCACCGCGATGAGCTACGCCGCCGCGACCACGGGTATCGCGCTCACGCGGTCAATCGCGTCGCGCGGCATCGCGGGCGCGAGGCGGTGTCCGATTCGCACGAGCGGGCGCTCGACGAGATAGTAGCTCGCCGCAGCGCACACGACGGCGGCGATGAGATTTACCGGGAATGTTTGCCAGACGCCGAGCGTCGTCGGTACGCCCGGGTAGTAGACGAAGAAGAATTCCCAGAGGTAGAGGCTGTACGAGAGTCTCCCGATCCATCGCATCACGGGATTCTCGAGCATGCGCCCGACAACGCTTTGCGGCCGCAGCACCGTGCCGACGATGATCACCGGGACGATCATCGCTTCCCAGAAGGTCGGCCGCGTGCCGTAGCGATAGACGATCGCGCCATATAGCGCGACGACCGCGAGCATTACTATAGTACTAAGATATCTCTCGATGAAGGAGCGAACCTCGGGGCGTGAGAGGGCGAGCGCCGCGACGACGCCCCACATGATCGAGTCGATGCGTGTGTCGGAGCGCGCGAAGTACGTCGGCTGAATCGCGTTGTAGAGCATGATCTCGCGCCACGCTTCGATATGCCGCCACACCGCGACGAGAATGGCGATGACCATGGCGACGGGGAGCGCGCGCTTTCGCCCAGCGAAGATCAACAGCGCGGGCCAGAAGAGATAGAAGTGCTCCTCGACGCCCAGCGACCAGTAGTGCGACGTGAAGAAGCCCGCGCCGTTGGGGCCAAGCAGCGGCGGGAGGTAGTTGCGGAAGAACAGTGTGGCTGCGACGAACTCCTCGCGCACAACAGGGAGCAGTCCGATCGCGCCGAGCAGCGCGACCGCGCCGAGGTAGAGCAGCGCGGCGGGAAGGATGCGAAAGGCGCGGCGGACATAGAAGCGCTTGAGCGAGACGCTGCCGGCCGTGTCCCATTCCTCGAGGAGTCGCGAGGTGATGAGCAGCCCGCTGATGGCGAAGAAGAGATTGACGCCGTGGGTACCGAGGGCGAATCGATCGAAGATGCTCTCGCGGCCGAGGGCGGCCGAATAGCTGTGCCCGGCGTGGCTGGCCATGACGCCCAGGATGGCGATCGCTCGCCACCCGTCGAGGGTAGGGATATAGCCTTTCAGCGGCGTAGCGGGGGCGCGGTCGCTCATTCTTTTGTTCGGTAGCGGACAATGGGGGGGCGGGGATTCCTCTTTAAGAACGATCCAGCCATTCACCCGCCACGCATTCATTACCCTCCGGCCTTCATCGTGCATTGGTGCCGGTTCCGCTCCGCGTACGGAGCGCGATCGATCACCCGATTGCAGAGAGCCGGAGAGGACGGCCCCCATGATTGGCGACATCGAGCTAGAGCACGAATTCGCGGGCTTCGTGAATGACAGTAGCTTCTCCTGTCTCGTTGGGAAGGGAGTGGTCCACCAGCGCGGGCACGTCGTACGCGCCTACCCGCCGCTCGGCACACGCGCCGCCGCGACTGCGCTGGCGAGCGATCTTGTGGCGTTCGGGATGAACGTGGAAGAGCACGCGGGTCTTCGGGCGTTCGTCGCGGTCTTTCCGGATCGCGCGTCGCGCACCGAGCTCGCCTTCGAGGCGCGACTCTGGGCGCAGCTGCAGCGGTTGCACGAGCTCGACGAGCCAAATGCCGGTTGGGATCCGTCGGTGAGCGACGACGGCGACGATGCCATGTTCTCCTACAGCTTCGATGGTCTCTCGTACTTCATCGTTGGCCTGCACGCGAATAGCTCGCGCGTCTCGCGCCGCTTCCGCTGGCCCGCACTAGTATTCAATCCACATTCGCAGTTCGGGCGGCTGCGCGGCGACGGTCGCTTCGCGCGCATCCAGCAGGCGATTCGCGAGCGCGAGGTCGCCGTGCAGGGGTCGCTCAATCCGAATCTCGCGGATTTTGGCGAACGATCGGAAGCGCGTCAGTATTCGGGGCGCGCAGTGGAAGAAAAGTGGAAGTGCCCGTTTCACCGCGCGAACAACTCGACCACGGAGAGCACATGACCGTCGTGACGCGCATGCATCTCGAGCCGCAAACCGGTGGCGCGCTCACGATCGCGCGCGGCGAGCTGCTGAAGGTCATCGATCCGCTCGGCGAACAGGTTTCCGACCTGATGTCCTTCGCGCGCGACGACGTTCGCGAATGGCTCTCCTCCGGCCGCACGATCGACTACGCGAACACGATTTACCTCACCACGGGCCACACGCTCTACTCGAATCGCAGCCGGCCGATGTGGACCATCGTTTACGACACCGTCGGGCGACACGACTTCCTCCTCACGCCGTGCAGCCCGGACACCTTCCGCATCATCTACGGTAACACGAGTCCGCATCCGAGCTGCTTCGGCAATCTCGCGAAGGCGCTCGCGCCATTCGGCATCGCGCCCGACTCGATCCCGACGACGCTCAACCTCTTCATGAACGTCGAGGTCGCGCCGAGCGGTGAGCTCTCGATACTGCCGCCACGCTCGCGCGCCGGCGACTACATAGTGCTGCGCGCCGAGATGGACATGATCGTCGGCGTCACCGCGTGCTCGGCCGAGCTGTCGAACAACGGGGCGTTCAAGCCGATCGACGTGGAGCTTCTGGCGCGGGAAGAATCGGCGGCTTCATCGGAGTTTGCGCGTAGCGCTGACGCAGCACCCGCATCGGTGTAGCGGCGCGATGGAGGATCGTCCCGCGATAGGGCACGCCGCCCAGGAAGATGCGCGCGCCGAGCGCGAGCCAGCTGCACACGGCACGCTCGGCCATCCAGAGCGGCGCGAAGAGCGGCGTGCTGCTCGGGAAGAATCGCGTCGCGCGCTCGCGACGTCGTCCGAGCTCGGCGGCCGCTACGATCGCCGCCGCACCGGTGAGGATCGCAAGCCAGTGCCCGGTGCTTGCGAGCGCGACAAGGATCGGGAGCACGGCAAGCTGCGCCGCGAAGCGCGCGGGGCGCGCGATCTCGTCGTACGCCTGGCGCACCCGCTGCGACCAGAAGTGACGCGTGGTGGACGGATGACGAAGGACGTACGCGCCGTAGAGCACCGTTTCGCGTCCGCCGGCGGCGAGCACCGTGCGCACGAGCTCGAGATTCTCGAACATCACGGAGCCGTCATACCCGTTCGTCGCCAGCAGGCGCGAGCGGCGAACGCCGAGCGTGCCGGGCCAGTCGCCGCCGGTGAGGCGGTTGAGGAGCATGCGGCCGGAGTCCCAGCGGGCGTGCCATGGAAGCGGCTGAAAATAATTCTGCGGGCGCACGACGTCGGCCGTTGCGAGCGCGGCGACCACCTGCGCGAGCGACTCATCGTCGTAGCGCACGTCGTCGTCAGCGATGATGACGGCCTCGTGACTCGCGAGGCGGAGTCCGGTGAGCACGCCGCCGACCTTCCCCATGGGCGAGATGAGATCGGGGGCGGGCGCGACGTGTCGGATCCCCGCGCCCCACTCGTGCTCGTGCGCCGCGAAGATCGCGTCGCTCGAGCCGTCGGCCACGATCACCTCGGCGCGCGCGGCGATCCACGTGATGTACGCGCGCAGGTCGGGCGACGTGTCGGGCCGCGAGCGCTTGATCGGGAGGATATAGGTGAGGGGCGCGCGAACGGGATCGGTCATGGCGTAGACGAAGGCAACAGGCGTGCCGAGTACGAGGGCGTGACCGCGTGAGCAAGCCGTTGGGTGCACTCGGCGACTTCAGCGATGAGGAGCTGCGCGCGCAGCTGCATCGCGTGGCGGAGTGGATCGCGAACTACAAGACGACGATCGAGACGCGCGCGATCGTGCCGAGCGTATCGCCGGGGGAGATAGCGGCGGGCCTCGCGACAAGCGCGCCTGCGCAGGGCGCGAGCATGGACGAGGTAATGCGCGAGCTCGACGCGATCATCATGCCCGGGATCGTCCACTGGGGGCATCCGTCGTTCCTCGGCTACTTCGGCAGTACGAGCAACTCGCCCGCACTGTTCGGCGACATGATCGCGGCCGCGCTCAACGTCTGCGCGATGACATGGCGCACGTCGCCCGCGGCGACGGAGCTCGAGGGCGTGGTACTCGCGTGGATCCGCGAGATGATCGGACTGCCGGATTCGTTCATGGGGATCGTGTACGATACGGCGTCCGTCGCGCTGATGCACGCGCTGGCGGCGGCGCGCGAGGTTGCGGGAAGTGATATCCGGAAGCGAGGGCTCGTCGGGCGGGCGGAGCTGAAGCCGCTGCGCGTGTATGCGTCGGACCAGGCGCACAGCAGTGTCGAGAAAGCGATGATCGTGCTCGGGCTCGGCGAAGCAAACGTCGTGAGAGTACGGTGCGACGAGCAGTATCGGATGGATGTGGGTGAGCTCAGGCGCGCGATGGCCGACGATTTCGCGCATGGATTGCGGCCGATGGCCGTGATCGCGACCGTCGGGACGACGTCGACGGCCAGCATCGATCCCGTCGCCGAGATCGCGGAGGTGTGCCGCGCACACGACGTGTGGCTGCACGTCGATGCGGCGTACGGCGGCGCGCTGGCGATGCTTCCGGAGCGTCGCGACGTGATGGCGGGGGCGGAGCTCGCCGACTCGGTGGTGGTGAACGGACACAAGTGGCTGTTCGTGCCGCTCGACTTCAGCGCGTTGTTCACGCGTCGGCCCGAGGTGCTGCGCTCGGTGTTCGCGCTGACGCCGGAGTACCTGCGCGGCGATGCGGATGCGAAGGGTGCCGACGACGTCGTCAACTACATGGATTACGGCATCCAGCTCGGCCGTCGCTTTCGCGCGCTCAAGGCTTGGATGGCGATTCGCTCGTTCGGGCGTGAGGGAATGGAGGCACGGATCCGCGAGCATTGCCGGCTCGCGCAGCTGTTTGCGGGGTTTGTGGAGCGTGAGCCCCACTATAATATTGCGGCGCCGGTGACGATGGCCGTCGTCTGCTTCCGTTTCGCGCCGCCGGGGATGGACGAGACGAGCTGTAATTCGCTGAACGAACGGGTTGTGGAGGCGGTGAACGCCGCGGGCAACGCCTATCTTACTTATACGACGCTACGCGGCCGGCGCGCGATGCGCATCGGGGTCGGCAATGTGCTTACGGCTCAGCGGCATATCGAGCATGTTTGGCGAAGGATTCGAGATGAGGCCGGGCGGCTTTCCCGCACCTGAGGAGTTGTGCGATGGAGCAGAGCGCGTCACGCGGACCGGGCATACGAATTCCGCCGCCACTTCTGTTTGTGATGCCGTTGCTGATCGGTTTCATCCTTCAGCACTTCGTGCCGATCCGCATCGCGACGGGAGTCGGGCCGGCAAAGATCCTCGATATCGTCGGAGGAATCGAGATCTTCATCGGAGCGTCGCTCATGGCGTGGGCGGTGGCGACGTTCAAGCGGCTCCAGACGCCGATCATCCCGGTTCGCCCCGCGCGCACGCTGGCGGCCGTGGGACCGTACACGCTGACGCGCAATCCGATGTATCTGTCGTTCGCGCTCGTCTATCTGGGGATCACCTTCGTGACGAATGCGTTCTGGCCGCTACTCTTTCTGCCGGAGGCGATCGTGCTGGTATATCTGTTGGCGATCAAGGTAGAGGAGGCATATCTCGCGAGTGAATTTGGCGAGGCGTATGCAGAGTACTGCAGACGCGTGCGGCGCTGGATTTAGCGCGCGCCGCGGTAGACGTTCTCGAGCAGCATCAGCGCGATCGCGAGGAAGAAGACAGGTGCGTGCCAATGCGACGGGAGCGCGGTGTGCGGAAGCACGAACGCCGCGAGCGCGATGCAGGCAAGTGTGCCGATGGTGAGCGTCGCGTCCTCGACGAAGAGTCCCCACAGCTCTGCCAGTGCAATGCGAAGTGCGTTCATGTTGCGACCCGCGCACGTGCACGTGCAAGCGTGACGGCAAGCGCGGAGAACAGCACCAGCAGCGCGATCATTGCGATGAGCGCGAGATCTTCGCCGGGCCAGGGCAATGCGAGCCCTTCGCCGATCCAGAAGACGCCGAACGCGGTGAGCATGATGCCGACGGTGAATTTGAGCATGTTCTCCGGGACGCGCGACAGTGGGCGATGAAGCACGAAGCCGAGCGCGATGACGAGCGCGGCGGCGAGTGCGGCGCCGAGGCTGGCGACGAGGAGCGAGCCGCCGGCGCCGATGGCGAGCACCGTGAAAGTGACTTCGAGTCCTTCGAGCGAAACTGCCTTGAAGCAGGCGAGGAACGCTATGGTATCAAACGACGAGCGCGTGGGTTGCCCGCTCTCGAGCATCAACGCTTTCTCGCGTTCGTAAATCTTCGCTTCGTCGTGCAGCGAGATCACGCCCGCGGCGCGGAGAATAGCCTTGCGCAGCCAGCGGATGCCGAAGAGCAGAAGAAGAACTCCGATGACGAGCTGCAGCGTCGTGAGTGGAATTCGGCCGAGCGTGGGTCCAAAGAGCGCGACGAGAAGGACGAGGAAGATGGAGCTGACGGCGGCGCCGAGGAGGGCGGGGCGCCAACCACGCGTGGTGCCGACGGCGAGGACGATGGTGAGTGCCTCGACGCACTCGACGAGCGACGCGAGGAAGGCGGCGATGAAGGCCGTGCTCGCGTGCAGCCACGTTACGCCGGCAACGCTCACCATGATTCGAGATTCGCGCGCAGTCGCTGCAACCCTTCATCGCTCGTCACCACCACCAGACGGTCACCCGATTGAAGAATCGTCGTCGCACTGGGGACGATCATCTGCTCGTTGCGAACCAGGGCGATGATGTTCGTGTTTCCTCCATCGAGCTTGCGACCGCTGGTCGCCACTGTCGTTCCCACGTAGGGGCTGTCCGCCTTGAGCGCGCCGGCGACGAGCCGCCGCTCTCCCGGAAGATCGACGGCCAGCCCGGAGCGCAGCAGCGCGACGAGATCGAGCTCGCCCACGCTCGACAGATCCTGGGGAGTCTGCTCGCGCAGCATGGTAAGTGCGGTCGTCAGATGCTGCGTCTGATGCGCGGGCGATGCGGCGCGCGTCAGCACTTGTGCCTCGTACAAACTCGTGTACCTCAGGTTGCGTGAGAGTCGCGCCTGCACAAAGTAGCTGATGATGACGGCCAGCGCAGCGGGAACCAGCAGCGTGTATCCGCCGGTCATCTCCGTGACCATGATCAGCGTTGCGATAGGGACGCGTGCCGCACCCGCGAATACCGCGGCCATACCGACGACGACGAATGGTGCAGGCGGCAGCCCCGCGAGCCCGGCGACGAGCGCGCCGAGCATCGCCCCCGCGTACAGCGTAGGCGCGAACACGCCTCCCGAGCCACCCGAGCCGACCGTGAGACTCATCGTGAGGAGCTTCGCGAAGACGAGTATCGCGAGTGTGCCGAGCGCGATGCGGCCATCGATCGCGTGCTGCACCCATCCGTATCCGCCGGCGATGACCTGCGGCAGCGCGAGCGCGATCACGCCGGTGAGAAGGGCTCCCACCGCGGGACGCACGATCGGCGACACGGGCAGCGCCCGGATGAGATCGCGCGTGCGGTAGAACAGTTCGGGGGTGATCGTCGCGACGATGCCGGCGGCGATACCGAGCGCGAGATACCAGCTCGTATCGCGCGCGCTGTGCAGCGACTGAATCGGAGGTATCCGAAAGAGCGGATCCCACCCCATCACGAGCCCGTTGAGCGCGTACGCGATGATCGCGCCGAGCGCAGCGTAGAGCAGTGCTCCCGCCTCGAACTCCATGTCCGAGTAGAGCACCTCGATGACGAGCAACGCGGTCCCGATCGGGGAGCGAAAGATGGCCGAGAGCCCTGCGGCCGCGCCGACGAGCAGCAGCAGGCGGCGGTCCCGCGCATCTCTGCCCGTGAGTGTCGCGTACCACGATCCAATGCCCGCGGATACCAGCGCGATGGGCCCCTCTCGCCCCGCCGATCCGCCGCTTCCGATCGTGATCACAGAGGCGATCAGCTTGACGGGTGCGATGCGACCGCGAAGCCGCCCTTCGGTTCGATGGAATGCGCGCACGACGGTATCCGTGCCATGACCCTCCGCCTCCGGTGCGAGCCATTCGGTGAGCGCGCCGACGATCAGGCCGCCGAGGCCGGCGACAATCGGAATGAGCCAGAGACCGTGCGGACCGATGATCTGCTCCGGCGCCCCGCCCTCGCTCGGCAGCCCGGGCGGTGTATATCCCGCGAGATGTCCGAGGAGGAGTGTCGTGCACCAGCGCAGGAGATACGTGAAGGAGAGCGAAGCTGCCGCGCCGGCGGCGCCGAGTACGATCGTGTCCAGGATGAGGCGCCGCTGGCGGCCGTGCACAGCGGCGAGGAATGGCGCCTGAAAGGACTTTGGCAATGCGAGCGGCTCGTCGTCCGACATTATCGAAATGTACTCGACTCGCATGTTTCGAGACCGGACGCGAGAAGGCGCAACAGCTTCATCAGGGGAATGTTACGCGCGCCTGCAGCATCTTTCCCCGAGCGCGCTCCACCGATGTGCGATTCTCCTGGATTCCTCCGTTGGCAATGCGCTTCAACAGGCTGTCGACGCGCATCCCGGGCACGAGCGAGCCCGCGGACACCACCAGGTGCGCGGATGAAGCGGCGCGCATGACCATGAGGAGCGTGTCCATCGCGGCGTCATCCACTCCATGAAGCGATCGTGCACCGATGGTGATCGCGATGGCCTCGAATGTCACCGCCGGAAGATGCAGCGCGTTCGCAAGCTCACGTCGCATTATCTTCCCGGTTTGAGCCGTCAGCGTATCTCTCGACGCATAGCGCGCTACGATCTGCGGCGCAGCACTGTCGCCGCTGAGACTCAGTGTAAAGCTTACCATCTGCATCGAGTCCGGCCATGCGAGCACGCCGAGCGCTTTTGCGACTGACGCTCGCAGCGCCGTCAGATGCAGACCGGGATCCGTACGCGCGGCGCTGTCCGGTTGCACGCCACCGCCCGCGCGCATCGGATCGTGCGTCTCGATCATCGTCGCGAGATGACCGAGATCCCGGGTCGACGCCGGAAGCTGCTCGAGCACGAGATCCACCGGTTCGTTCGCCATCGTAGACGCGCGCAGCTCGAAGGTGCGGCGTGTGGAATCGTCGAACCAGCGGGTGGTCGCGACGTTGAGAATCACCTGCGTCCGGTCTTGCCCGAGCGTGACGTCGCGGCTCACGATGAACGAGTGTCCGGCGGTGCTGAAGATCTTCGACGCCTCGTTCACGGCGCGATGGATGCGCGCTTCGCGCGTGATCTGTCCGAGTGACGCGCTGAGCGGAATCGCAACGAGCGCGACGAATGCGAGTACGAGCGTCAGGCGCGCGGGTATCGACTTGAGAATGCCCATTGATCGGATCCCCGGCGCGCGCCCGACCCACGCCGCGACGCCGCTGCGCGGCGACTCCCGGTACCAGCGGCGCACCTCCTCCAGCACCTCCACGCGATGCATCCCGGCGATGAGCAGTACGATCATGGCGCTCATCACGATGCCGGCGAGGTTCGCGCCGTAAAGGAGCAGACTTCCGCGGATCACGGGCCAATTCCATCCTGCCCCGATGCCGAAGCCGGTGACTGCGAGCGGCGGCACGAGCGCGACGGAGACGGCAACACCTGGCAGCGCTGCCGCCAGCCTGTCCCCACGCGCGACTCTCACGATCGCGCCGGCGATGCCGGAAAACACGGCGATGGCGAGATCGAGGGTCGTCGGCTTCGTGCGGGAGAGAATCTCCGGGGTCATCTCGTGGTAGGGCAGCACGACGGTCACCAACGCAGCAATCGCTACGACGGCCACGGTGCTGCCGAGCACGGCGACCGCTGTTTGCGTGGCGAGCCGGCCTTCCCCGATCGCCAGCGCGAGCGCGAGGCCGAGAACCGGCGCGAGCAGCGGGGCGATGAGCATGGCGCCAATGACGACGGCCGCGCTGTTGAGTGCGAGCCCCAGCAAGGCGATCGCTCCCGCGAGAAGCAGCACGATCCAGTACGCTGCCCCAGTATCCGTCGCCATGCTCGCGAGATCGTCGAAGATCGCACGCCGGTCGTCGGCGGAGAGTGGGCCGCGGTTCTCTGCCATGCGCGCCGGCGATTTGTCGTCGTCCCGCTCAGCCACCATTCGTCGCCCCGCGCTGCGCGGATTCTCCCTGCGGCATCGCCCGAATGAGATGCACGTCCATCTGCGGGTAGGCGATGACGATCCCCGCGCGCTTGAACGCCCACCAGATGGCCTCGTTCAGCTCCGACTTGGTCGTGCGCGCATTCCACGGATCGTTACTCCACACCAACACCTCGAAGTTCAC
>JBDSHG010000056.1:0-16038 GCA_039918615.1 Gemmatimonadaceae bacterium
GCGGCTGGATGAAGAGGGGTTCGTGTTCGCGCACGAGAATCTGGATGTGGCGCTGAGGGAATTGCTGGCCTGACTCGCCGTCGCGAGCATCCGCACCGGATGTATAAAGCCGAACGTGATCTCCATCACCGCGCTCATGCCTCCGCATCTGAACATTCGCGTGTAGCCCGCAGGCGGTTGTCACAACCGACGGCTTGATTCGTCCCACTAATAGTAGAACCGCAGCTTTCCGCCGCCGTGCTGGTGCCCGGCGGCGGTCGAGCTATGCAGCCTGGCTACTGCCAATTGCAGAGGAGCTGCATGAGCAAGTCATCGAACGCGATTCGTTCGCAGGAGCCGGCGAAAGCGGGAACGCTTTCCCCGCCGCGACGCCCTCCGTCGCAATCCAGCAGACCAAAGGAGAAGCCGCAGCGCGAGCCACGCGCCGGATTCGGCACGCCGCTCGTGGTTCTCCTCAGCGTGCTCGCGCTCATCAATGTCGCGGGCTACCGCTATTACCTGCTTTCCGCTGGCGAGCGTGTACGATCGCCATTGCACGCGTGGCTCAAACCGTCCGGTCTCATCGGACAGCCTGCCGGCATTCTCGCGCTCCTCATCTTCCTGTTCCTCTGGCTCTACCCGCTGCGCAAGAAGTTCAAGTCGCTCGCGTGGACCGGCTCGCTCGGGCGCTGGATGGACATTCACATTCTCGCCGCCCTTGGGCTCCCGCTGCTGCTTGCGATCCACGCGGCGTGGCGCTTCGACGGCGTGATCGGACTCGGCTTCCTGTCGATGATGATCGTCGTCGCGAGCGGAATCGTGGGGCGCTACCTGTATGTACGCATCCCGCGCAGCAAATCCGGAGTCGAGCTAACGCGTGACGAGGTGAGTGCGCGTCGACGGGCGCTCGTGCAACAGATCGCCGAGACGATGCAGGTGGACGTGGAGACGATCGAGCGCACGCTTCGCATCGACGGCGCGACGGCGGAATCCTCCGGAATCATGCGCACGCTCGGGCAGCTGCTCACGAACGACATCAGGCGTTGGCGCACCGCGCGCGAGCTTCGCCGCAAGTGGAAGAACAGCGTTCGCTCCGAGCGCGCCGGCGATCGTGCCGCGCTGGCGCAGGCGGTCAAGCTGGCGAGCCGCGAAATATCGCTCGAGCAGCAGGCGCGCATGCTGAATGCCACGCACAAGGTATTCCGCTACTGGCACGTCGCGCACCGCCCCTTCGCGCTCACCGCGCTCGTTGCGGTGGTCGTGCACGTGGCGGTCGTGATCTACGTCGGCGCAACCTGGTTTCGCTGAGCCATGTTCTGGACGACGCTCGGATTCCTCGTGCTGACCGTGGCCGCGATGATCCTGCACGTGCGGAAAACGGAGCGTGCATCCGCCGTGCCGCCGCCGGCGCACATGCGCGCGCGACCGTGCGCGCGGTGTGGGAAGACGGTGGCCGCCGGCGCGCACGCGTGCAGCCACTGCGGCGTGCCGCAACAGATCTTCGAGGTCGTGTATGCGGCCGAAGTGAGTGCCGAGGTGGCGGAGAGCACCGAGCCGATGCGCGCGCACGTGCGCAACGACATGTGCGTAGGCTGCGGCACCTGTGTGGATGCCTGCCCCGAGCCGGGTGCGATCACGCTGCGCGGAAAGCTCGCGATCGTCGATCCCTTCAGTTGCGTCGGTCACGGCGAGTGCGCAACCGCATGCCCCGTGGGCGCAATCGCGATGTCGGCGGGAGCCGCCGCGAATCGCGTGCAGGTGCCGCAGGTTGGCGTGAGCTTCGAAAGCAATGTGTCCGGCCTGTACATCGTGGGCGAGCTTGGGGGGCGCGGGCTGATCAAGAACGCCGTCAACGAGGGGAAGGTCGCAGTCGAGCATATCAAGAGCGTGCTCGCGCAAGAACCATCGCCTGACGCGGAGCGCGAGCGCGTCGTGGATGTAGCAATCGTCGGCTCCGGGCCAGCGGGTCTCAGTGCGGGGCTCGAGGCGCTCCGGTCCGGACTCTCGTACGTGATGCTCGAGCAGGGCTCGCTCGCGGACACGGTGCGCAAGTATCCGCGGCACAAGATCCTCTTCGCGGAGCCGCTCAATATCCCGCTGTACGGCGACCTGTGGATCGCAGACTCATCGAAGGAGAGTCTGCTCGAGATGTGGGAGAAGATCGTTGCCACGACCGGGTTGGAAGTGCGAACGAACCAGCGTGTGGAGCAGGTGGTGCGCAGCGGATGGCTCTACCGCATCCACGCCGGCGGCCATGAGTATCTCGCGCGTCGCGTGGTGTTGGCCATGGGGCGTCGCGGCAGCCCGCGACGTCTCAATGTGGCGGGTGAGGAGCTCGAGAAGGTGGTTTACGACATCGTGGAGATGGAGGACTTCTCCGGGCGACACGTGCTGGTGGTCGGCGGCGGCGACAGCGCGGTGGAGTCGGCGCTCGGTCTGGCGAATCAGGATGGCACCACGGTGACGCTCAGCTATCGCGGCGAACAGTTCGGACGGATCAAGGACCGGAATCGGCAGAAGCTCGATCGCGCCGTCGCTGCAGGAAGCGTGTCGCTGATGCTTCGCAGCACGGTGAAGGAGATCCGGCACGACGTGGTGGTGATGGACGCGGACGGAAGCTCCACGATTCTCCCGAACGATGATGTGGTGATACGAATTGGTGGCGATCCTCCGGCTGCGCTGCTCGAGCGATTGGGGGTTCGCATGGTGCATAAGGAGATTGCGATCGAGCCTGATGTGGCAAGCGCCTGAGCAGGAACGTGCGGCATGGCGTGGCGTGCGCGCCATGCTCGCGGCAGTCGTGTTCGCGATGGGTGCGTGCGTGACTCCGCTCGCCGCGCAGATCTCGCCGGGCCCGCTGGCCCGGGCGCACGCGGAGCTCGAAGGATCGTTGAGCTGTACGAAGTGTCACGGAACCGGGAAAGGAGCCATGACCCAGACATGCCTGAGCTGTCATCGAGAGATCCAGTGGCTGGTCGAGCGCGGTCGCGGGCTGCACAGCCGCGACGGCAAGGCAGCGTGCGCCAGCTGCCATCCCGATCACGCCGGCACGGACTTCGACCTGGTGAAGTGGCCGGAGGGCGGGCGGGAGCGATTCGATCACCGGCGAGCAGGGTGGGCGCTAGTGGGGAAGCACGCCGAGACCAAGTGCAGCGCATGCCACAAGACGGAGTATCGGGTGTCTCCGAGCGCTGCGCTCTCGCCGCGAAAGCACGGTGCGGGATGGGTGGGGCTCGAGCAAAGCTGTGCGAGCTGTCACGAGGACGTGCATCGCAAGTCGCTCGGAAGCAACTGCGCGCGCTGCCACGATCTCAATGCGTGGACGTCGGCGCCGAAGTTCGATCACGATAGCAGCAGCTACAAGCTCACTGGCAAGCACACGGATGTGAAGTGTGCGAAGTGTCATCAGGCTGCGCGACTCTCGCCGCCCGTTGATGCGAAGGGCGCGCTGCTGTCGGTGTTCAAGCCCGTGTCACACAAGGATTGCGTGGACTGCCACACCGATCCGCACCGTGGCCGTCTCGCGGGTGCCTGCAGCAAGTGTCACACGACGAGCAGCTTTCTCACGATCGACAAGCGTGACTTCGACCACGACGCCACGCGCTATCCGCTGAAGGGAAAACACGCGTCGGTAGCGTGCGCCACCTGCCACGTCGGCTTTCCGGCGCAGGGGATGCACCCTGCGTTCGCGACCTGCGCATCGTGCCATGCCGATCCGCACGCGGGGAAGGCAACGCTCGCCGGCCGAGTGGTTGGGTGCGACGGATGCCACACCCTCGATGGCTTCAAGCCGTCGACGTTCACCGTGTCGATGCACGCGCGGAGCGCGTATCCACTCGAGGGGCGGCACGCGACCGTGTCGTGCAGCGCATGTCACACCGCGGCGCCCAACGCGGCAAAAGCGGCGGGTGGTGTGAAGAAGGTGATCGACCTGCGGCCGTCGCATGTCGCCTGCACGAGCTGCCACGCGGACGATCACGGCGGTCAGCTCGCGTCGCGTGCGGACAAGGGGGCGTGCGAGAGCTGTCATCGCGTGAGCGGATGGGAGTCGTCGACGTTCGCGGGTGCGGCGCATGCCAAGTTGCGATTGCCGCTCGAGGGGCGGCATGCGCAGATCGCGTGCGGTGCCTGTCACGCGACCTCGCGCCGCGGGCTGCCGCCCATCGCTGCGACGACGACCCTCGGCAAGGCGCACGTGCTGTTCAAGCTCACGGAGGTCGAGTGTGCGAGCTGTCACGTCGATCCGCACCAGGGGCGGTTCGCGCGCAACGGCGCTCGGCCCAGCGATGCCGGATGTGCGAGCTGTCATGACGTGAGCCACTTTCGTCCATCGACGTTCGATGTGGCCGCGCACGCCAAATCGGCGTTCCCGCTCGACGGTGCGCATCGCGCAGTGCCGTGCATCGCCTGCCATGCGGAGATGAAGCAGGCATTGCGCCGCTCGTCGCTGCTGCTCGCCGGCGCGGGCGGAGGCGTGATGTCATTCGTCGCCAAGCACGAGACGTGCGCGAGCTGTCACACGAATCCGCATGGCGATCAATTCGCGAAGCGCCGCGAGAAGGGGGCATGCGAGTCATGCCACACGGTGGACGCGTTCGCACCCGCGAGCCGCTTCGACCACGACCGCGAGACGGCGTTCCCGCTCAAGGGCGCGCACGCGAAGGTCGCCTGTACGCAATGCCACAAGCCTGCCCCCGGGGCGCCGCGCAGCGCACTCGTGTATGGCGGCCTGTCGAGCAAGTGCGAGAGCTGCCACGCGCAGCCGGTGCGGCAATGACGCGGCGCTGGGTTGGTTCGATCGTGGCGCTGTTCGTCGCGTCGCTGGCTCCGTTGGCCGCGCGTGCGCAGCAGGCGGTGCCGACTGTCGCCGAGAGCTCGCGCAATCCGCACGGGAAGCTCAAGGAGGAGTGCGCGACGTGTCATCGCTCGGACGCGTGGACGCCGGCAAAGATCAGCCCGCGCTTCGTGCACGCACCCGGACGCTTTCCGCTCGAGGGCGCGCACGCCAGTGTTACCTGTCGTTCCTGTCACACGTCGCTCGACTTCAAGGGCGTGAACGCGAAGTGCGCCGGATGCCACGAGGACATTCATCGCGGCGAGCTCGGCGTGGAATGCGCGCGCTGCCACACCCCGCGCAGCTTCCTCGATCGAACGGTGATGCAGCGCGCGCATCAGGCGACGCGGTTCCCGCTCACCGGCGCGCACGTGACGGCGGACTGCAGCAGCTGCCATACGCCGGCAGCGCAGGGGCAGCTGAGCTTCGTCAATCGTCAGACCGAGTGCGTCTCCTGCCATCTCCCTGCCTACAACGCGACCACGTCGCCCGCGCATGCGGCGTCCGGATTTCCGCAGCAGTGCGAGGTGTGCCACACCACCGTGGCGTGGAATCGTGCGAAGTTCGACCATCGCGCGACCGCGTTTCCGCTTACGGGGGCGCACGTCCCGCTGGCGTGCAGCGCCTGTCATGGCGACGGTGTCTACAGGGGGAAGAGCACCCTGTGCGTGTCGTGCCACACGAAGGACTACAGCGGCACGACCGATCCGCCGCACGCCAGCGCCGGATTTCCGACCACTTGTGAGAGCTGCCACACCACCACGACGTGGGTGGGAGCGGCGTTCGATCACAACGCAACGCTGTTCCCGCTCACCGGGGCGCACAAACCGCTCGCGTGCAACAGCTGCCACGGCGACGGTGTCTACAAGGGCAAGAGCACCCTGTGCCTGTCGTGCCATACGAAAGACTACAACGGCACGACTGATCCGCCGCATGTCGCCGCAGGCTTCCCGACGACGTGTGCGACGTGCCACACGACCACGACGTGGATCGGCGCGACGTTCGATCACAACATGACGCTGTTCCCGCTCACCGGGGCGCACAAACCGCTCGCGTGCAACAGCTGCCACGGCGACGGCGTGTACAAGGGGAAGAGCACGGCCTGCGTGTCATGCCATCTCGACAAGTACAACTCCACGACCGATCCCAAGCACGTCAATGCAGGCTTTCCGACGACGTGCGCGAGTTGCCACACTACCACGACGTGGACCGGCGCGACCTTCGATCACAACACGACGCTCTTTCCGCTCACAGGCGCGCACAAGCCGCTCGCATGCACCGCGTGCCATGGCGATGGTGTGTTCAAGGGGAAGAGCACCGCGTGCGTCGCGTGTCACCAGACGGACTACAACGGCACAAACAACCCCGCGCACGCGCAGGCCGGATTCCCGACGACGTGCCAGGGATGTCATACCACCACAACATGGACGGGAGCGACGTTCAACCACACGTACTTCCCGACGAATCACGGGAATGCGGGCGGCGTCTGCTCGACCTGCCATACGAATACATCGAACTTCGCGCTGTTCACGTGCACGACCTGCCATGCGCAGGCTACTACCGACTCGCATCACACTCAGGTCCGAGGCTACCGCTACGACAGTAACGCCTGCTACAGCTGCCATCCGAGTGGACACAACTGATGGGTTTGCGCGTCGGAATGTCAACGATCGGCGTTGCGCTCGTTGCACTCTCGTGGTCTGCGCGGAAGGCCGAAGCGCAGGGCATCCCCGACTCCGTCGCGGGGCGTACGATCGTCACGTACGTAACCGGCCAATCCGTCTACATCGGCGCCGGCCGCCTGGACGGCGTGTGGCTGGGAAGCCGTGTGATGATCGTACGCGGCGGCGGACCGGTCGCCGAGCTCCGCGTCCGCTATCTGTCCTCGCATGGAGCATCGTGCGAGGCGTCGGCTAGCGCGTCGTCGATTCTCCCGGGTGACAGTGTACGCTTTTCGGTGGAGCCTGCGACTTCGCCATCGCACGACAGCAGTGTAACGACGGTGGCGGCGGCGCGGCCGCGGTCCGCGCGCGCCATGAGCTGGTCGCGCAGCGCAGGGATCCGCGGGCGTGTGGGCGTGAGCTATCTGCTCGTGTCGCCGCGCGACAGCACGCAGGGGCGGATCTCGCAACCTGCGGCCGACCTTCGCGTTGAGGGCTACAATGTTGGCGGCTCGTCGCTTTCATTCGTCGTCGATGCACGCACACGCCGGACCTACCTCGATCCGGCGGCCGGGGCGTCGAGCTCCGATGGCGGAACACGGGTCTATCAGGCGTCGCTCTCGTGGACGGATGTACACTCTGGAGCTCGCGTGACGCTGGGGCGGCAGTATTCGAATCCGCTCTCGCCGGTGAGCCTGTACGATGGCGCCACCGCGGAGCTGGACAAGCAGCGATGGGCGGTGGGGCTCTTTGGCGGAACGCAGCCGGACTATCAGTCGCTCTCGTTTTCCGGCGCGATACGCGAGTACGGCGGCTACCTGCAGCTACACCAGGCGAAGCGGACGCCCGATCAATTCGGCTTGTTCAAGCGCTGGTCGATAACGCTGGGCGGCATCGACTCGTACGACTACTCCTCGCTCAATCGCGAGTTCATGTTCGCGCAGGTGCAGTACGCAGATCGCCGGCTCTTTCTCTTCGCCACGCAGGAGGTCGACTACAACCGCGGCTGGAAGCGCGACTTGGGAGAGGCCGTGCTCGCGCCCACCAGCACGTTCGCCACGGCGCAGCTGCAGTTGACCGATGCCGTCAGCGTACACACGGGATTCGACAATCGACGGAACGTGCGACTCTACCGTGATTTCATCAGCCCTGAAACGTCGTTCGATGACAGCTTCCGGGAGGGGTACTGGGGCGGAGTCAATCTCACCGCCTTCAGACATCTGCGTCTCGGAGTCGATGCACGCGCGAGCAGCGGCGGTTCGTCGGGCCGCGCCAATTCCTACACGGGCACGGCCGGACTCGAGCGAGTGTTTCCATTCGAGGGAGGTCTGCGATTCCGGGCCACGCAGTATACGAGCGATCGTGTGAACGGCTGGCTCTACTCGGGAGCGGTCGGCGTTACCCCGGCGTGGCGGCTGCACCTCGAGCTCAACGGCGGCACGCGCGAGGATCGCTATCCGCCAGGGATTCTCACGTCTGATTCGCCGGCGGCGTCCGTCCGCTGGATAGGTGTGGATGCCGACGTCGGACTCGCGCGCTCGTGGTACCTCCTGCTGTCGGGGAGTCGCACGTCCGGCGGTGGCGAAGGAAACGATCAGCTCTACTTCACGCTCAGCTATCGCTTCTGACAGAGGCGGAGGATCGATGACGTCCATGGTTTCCACTGTTACCGCATGCCCCGCGTGCGCGACGCCGGGGCAGGGCCGCTTTTGCGAAAATTGCGGAGCCGAAAGGAACACGCCGCACTGCACCTCCTGCGGTGCGCTCCTCGCCTCCGGAGCTCGCTTCTGCAGCCGGTGTCGGGACACTTCTTCAGTTCCCGCGGCCGCGCCCCGAATGCGATCGGAGACGTGGGTGCCATGGGCCATGACCGGCGTCGCCCTCGTGCTCGTCGCCTTCGTCGCAGGCCAGCGTGTAGGAAGCGGCTCGCCCTCGCCCGCCGCCGCACCACGAGCCTCGCTCGCGGCGAGACCGGTAACGAATGACGGAGCGATCGTCAACGCGCCCGACATTTCGGCGTTGTCTCCACGCGAGCGCGTCGATCGGTTGTACGATCGGATCATGCGCCTCGATACCGAAGGCAAGAAAGACAGCGTTGGGTTCTTCTCGAACATGGCCATCCCCGGCTACGGGATGCTGCCGTCTATGGATGAGGATCTGCGATACGATCTCGGGCGTATCTAGGAGGTGGCGGGCGCGCTCGTGCTCGCGCGGGCACAGGCGGACACCATCCTTCGCACGAACCCGACGCATCTGCTCGGGCTCTCACTCGGCATGCGTACGGCGCGGGCACTGGACGATACGGCGGGCGCTCGCGCCTTCGGCGTGCGGCTGCTCGCCGCCAATCGATCCGAACACGCGAAGGCGCTTCCAGAATACAGCAGACACGCCTCCGACATCGCGGCGGCCATTCAGGAAGCAAAAAAGAAGTAGCGCCCGCGGCTTCCCACGCGCTAGAATGGTGGATTCGTCGTTGTCCTCGCAAACTCATCGCCGAGAACATCCGGATGAACGTCACTCGATGGCCCCGCTCGTGCGCGCGCCTCGTCTGGATCGTTGGCGCAATCGTGATCGCGTCGCAACGCATCGTCGGCCAGGAGATGCCCGACTCCGGCATCGCGCATCACGACGCGCACGTCAAGGCTTCGCTCACCGGCATCGAGCCTCGACGCGGACAGATCAGCTTCGCCACCTCCGCGAACCCCGCAGCGCATCGCGCGTTCATTCGCGGCATGTTGTATCTGCACAACTTCCACTATCCGCAGGCCGCCGCGTCCTTTCGCGAGGCGCAGGCGCTCGACTCCGGTGACGTGATGTCGTACTGGGGCGAGGCCGTCAGCTACACGCATCCAGTGTGGAACGAGCAGGACACGGCCGCCGCGCGGGCCGCGCTCCGCCGTCTCGCGCCTACAGCCGTCGCGCGCCTCGCATAGGCGCGCACGAAGCGCGAGCGCGCCTGGCTGGCGACGGCCGAGGCGTTGTACGATGACGATGTGAGCAAGGCGAGACGCGATACGCTGTTCTCCGCGAGCCTCGCATCGCTGCGCGCCGCGTATCCCACCGACGTGGACGCGCAGCTCTTCTGCGCGCTCTCGCTCCTCGGCCTCAATCAGGGCGATCGCGACGTGCCGACGTATCTCAAGACGTACGCGATCGCGCGGCGAGTGTTCCTGGCGCACCCTAATCATCCGGGTGCGGCGCACTACGTAATTCATGCGGTGGACGATCCCGCGCACGCGTCGCTCGGGCTCGCCGCCGCGCGCGCGTATAGCCGAATTGCACCGGACGCTTCGCATGCGCAGCACATGACCTCGCACATCTTCATCGCGCTCGGCATGTGGGACGATGTAATCGCCGCGAATGTGCGCGCGCAGCAGCCGCCGAAGCCGGGCACGCGCGTGACGTACGGACACGGCGTGCAGTGAAGGGTGGAGACGACAGCCGCGACGCGGAGATCGAGAGCCGGTCGCATCTCGTGTTCGATCGCGCGGCGTACGTCGCGGACACTCGCGAATGGCGCTCGCCGCTCGCGATGCTCGCGATCGACACCGCCTCGCTCGGTGTGCACGAACTGGCGGCGAACGATCTCGCGCTCGGATTGGCTGCGCTTGGACACGCCGAACCGGCGCGTGCGGATTCGATCGTCGCGAGGCGAGGGAGAGAAGGCGATCGCGATGCTGGCCGCTGCTGGGGCGCAGGACGACTCGCTACCGTTCGCCTTCGGTCCGCCGGTGGAGATCGTGTCGCCGCACGAGCTGGCGGGGGCGTATCTGCTTGAGCTGCGAAGGGCGAGCGACGCGGCGCGCGAGTACACGCTGGCGCTTGCGGGCGCGCCGGGGAGATCGACGGCGCTGATCGGACTCGCGACGGCGCAGCTCGAACGCGGACGGCGCGCGGAGGCGCGTCGCACGTATCTGCGCGCCGCGAAGAATCTCGCGGGCGGAGACAGCGCGGCGCTGCGGGCGATTGCGGAGCTGCGTGCGCGGCTCGATGCGCCGGTGGGAGCGGCGTCCGCCACGAAGAAACGAATAAGGCATGCGATCACATCGCAGTTGCGGTATGATCCATGATAGTGCTCTGATTATGTCACTATACTGTTCCCAAAATGCCTTTATAATCGCCATTTTTGCTCTCGACGCTCGATTGCTTTCCGAAACTCGCGACCCGCAGCAACAGAAGGCCATCGCCGCGCGTTGAGCCTCGGGCGCCGTGCGACCGCACCGCGCGCGAACCCGTTCGAGGCTCACCATGGATCTGCAGCTCAAGGGGAAAACCGCACTCGTCAGCGGCTCCACGCTCGGCATCGGCTTCGCCATCGCGAACACGCTCGCGCGCGAGGGCGCGACGGTCATCGTCAACGGGCGCACGCAAGCCCGTATCGACGACGCCATTGCGCGCATCACGAAGGAGAATCCGGGTGCGCGGCTGCGCAGCGCTGCGGGCGATCTGTCCACGGTGCGGGGGGTCGAGTCGGTCGCGAACGATTTTCCGGATGTCGACATCCTCGTCAACAACGTCGGCGCCTTCGAGGCGAAGCCCTTCTTCGACATCCCCGATGCCGACTGGCAGTTCATGTGGGAGATGAACGTGATGAGCGGCGCGCGACTGAGCCGCCAGTACATGCGCGGGATGCTGAGTCGCAACTGGGGGCGCATCATCTTCATCTCGAGCGAATCGGGGCTCAACCTTCCCGGCGAGATGATTCACTACGGCGTGACGAAGACCGCGCAGCTGGGACTCTCGCGCGGACTCGCGGAGCTTACCGTCGGCACCGCCGTCACGGTGAACGCGATCCTTCCCGGCCCGACGCGCACCGAAGGCGTCGAGGACTGGCTGCAGGGGCTCGCGAAGCAGAAGGGACTGTCGCTGGCCGAGGTGGAGAAGGACTTCTTCGAGAAGACGCGTCCATCGTCGCTGATTCGGCGGTTCGCGGATCCATCGGAGGTGGCGTCGCTCGTCGCATACGTCGCGAGCCCTCTGTCCGCTGTTACAAATGGCGCGTCGCTGCGCGCCGAGGGCGGAATCATCCACAGCATCGGCTGACGAACGAACGCTCAGCTCTGCGAGATGATCGGAAGTGTCAGTACGAAGGTCGCGCCCTTGCCCGCATCGCTTTGCACGGAGATGTCGCCGTGCATCGCGCGGGCGAGGTCGCGGCTGATCGCCAGGCCGAGCCCGACACCCTGCTGCCGCTCGGGTGTGAGATGGCGGTCGACCTGCACGAAGGGATCAAAGATCGTCTGCAGCTTACCGCGCGGAATGCCGCGCCCCGTATCCTCAACGATTACGCGCGCCGTTTGGTCGGTGAGCTCGCAGCTCAACGTGATGCGCCCGCCGCCCTCGGTGAACTTCACCGCGTTCCCCATCAGATTGAGCAGAATCTGATCGAGCTTCTCGCGATCGGCACGCACGCGCACGTGAGTGTCGCAAGGCCGGTACTCGTAGGCGACACCCTTCGTCCGCAGCTGCGGCGCGATCAGTGCCTCCATTCCCGCCAGCGCATCGTCGAGCACGACATCCGATAAGTGTAGCTCGACCGTTCCCGCCTCCAGCCTCGCGTAATTCAGGATGTCGTTGATCAGCACGAGAAGGTGCTGGCTCGCGCGCCTGATGCGCCGAAGATCCTCGCGCTGCAAATCCGTCACGGGCCCGCGCACGCCCATCTCGAGCAAGTCCACGTAGCCGGACACGGCATTCAACGGCGTGCGCAGCTCGTGCGACATCGTCGTGAGGAAGATCGCCTTCGCGGCATTCGCCGCCTCCGCATCGCGCCGCGCCTGCTGCTCGCCCTCGAGCAGCTCCTCGCGCTCGGTCACATCGTGGCTGACGCCGAGGAAGCTGACGGGCTCCCCGTTCTCATCGGTGCGCAGGCGCGCGAAGCCCTCGAGCCAGCGCACGGCGCCATCCTTCCGTAGAAAGCGATACTTGATGTGATAGGTCGGCGTGCGATCCGCGAGCGTGCGGCCGATCTCCTCCGCCACGCGCTCGCGATCGTCCGGATGGATGTACGAGCCGAACTCCTCCCGCGATCCCGAGAAGCTGCCCTCGGCCAGTCCGTGCATGCGCTCGGTCTGCGGCGACCACACGACGCGGTCGTTCGGGATGTCCCACTCCCACGAGCCGAGTCCGCCGGCCTCCATCGAGAGCACGAGCTTCGCCTCGCTCTCGCGCAGCCGAGCATTGCTCAGCGATTCAGCATCGCGCGCGCTGACCGTCTCGGCGAAGAGCTGCGTCCGCTCGATCGCGAGCGACATCCGCCGCGCGAGCTCCTGCACGCGCGTGATGTCGCTGGGGCCGAGAAAGTGGCCGGATTCCGCGGAGACGATGGTGAGCGTGCCCTCCGTCTTCCCGTCGATCAGAATCGGCGCGATGACGTACGAGCGAAGTCCGAGCGCGAGGAGGAGATCGCGCTTCTCGATGTCCGCGATCCCCGCATGGAGCATCTCATCGGTGATCTCGCTCGCCTCCACGACTCCCGAGCGCAGCACTTCGTAGATACCGGCCGGATCCGCGGGCGACGCCGGGTAACGGCGGTTGAAGTCGTCGGCGATCGCGAGCTTCGCAGGATCCGAGTGCACCGTCGCGATGCGGCGGAACGTTCCATTTGGCTCGACAAGGTCGACGGTGCACCAGTCGCCAAGCCGCGGAACAGCGAGCTGCGCGACCTCGCGCATCGCCGCCTCGATGTCGACGGACGACGCAAGCACCGCGCTCGCCTCCGCCAGCACGCTCAGCCCCTCGGTCGCGCGGCGCTGGTCGTGCACATCGGTGCAGGTGCCGAACCAGCGCGTGATCTTCCCTGTCTCGTCGCGAAGCGGAAGCGCGCGACAGAGGAACCAGCGGTACGCGCCGTCATCGCCGCGGCGGAGGCGAGCCTCGGCCTCGAATGGGTCGCCGCTGCGAAACGAACGCTTCCACTTGTCGTCGACGTCGCGCGTGTCGTCCGGGTGCAGTGACTGGCGCCAGTTGCCACCCGTGGGCGAGGACGCACCGGTGTACGCGAGCCAGCGCCCGTTGAAGTACTCGTTGTCTCCCGACGAATTCGTCGACCACACGAGCTGCGGCATCGTCTCCGCGAGCGCGCGGAACGTGCGCTCGGCGTGCACGCGCGAGGTGACGTCGGTGAAGTAGACGGCGAGCCCTCGGCGCGACGGATATGCGCGCACCGAAAACCATTTCTCCAGCGGCTCGAAATACTCCTCGAAGCCGGCAACGATCTGCTCGCGCACCGCACGGCGGTACTCCGTCTCGAAGGTGGTGCCGATCGTCTCGGGAAATGTCTCCCAGATGCTCGAGCCGATAAGCGCTTCGCGCGGGCGGCCGAGCAGCGGCTCGGCGTTCTCGTTGAGATAGATGAATTTCCAGTCCTGATCGAGCGCGAAGAAGGCGTCGCCGATGCTCTCGAGAATCTCCGTCGCTTCGGTGCGCGCGAGTTCCGCGAGCGCCGTCTGCTCTCCGATGGCAACGAGTGCTTCGTCGCGCTCGGCGGCAAGACGAGTCTGCATTGCCGCGTCGCGGGCCAGCAGGACATTGACGAGCAAGGCGATGAGAAACGCGACACTGGTGCCGAAGATGACCACGAGAGTGACGTCGTCGGTGTAGCGCGTGATATCGGCGGACCATGAAGCGAGTCGCGCGCTTTGCTGATCGCGGACGGACTTCTCGATGCGGCGCGTGGCGCTCATCAAGTCGCGTCCGTGATTCGTCCTCACCATCGCAAGCGCGCTCTCGGTTCCCTGGGTGCGGCGCAGATGGATCGTCCGCGCGAGTTCCGCCATCCTCTCGTCGGAGAGCAGCGAGAGACTGTCGACTTCCAGCTTCGTTACGGGATCGGGTCCGAGGGCGGTGACGGCGGTGCGAAGTCGAGCGGTGGCTGCGGGGAGCGAGTCGACGGCCTGGAGATACGGCGCGAGATAGTCCTCGGTATCGGTGAGGAGGAAGCCCCGCTGGCCCGTCTCGGCGTTGGTGAGCAAGGCGAGCAGCTGATCGGCGGCGTCGGAGACCGCACGCGAGCGACGTCCATCCAGCCGAGCCTGTGCGATTTTCGATGTGCCCTGATGCGCAACGATCCCGACGAGCAGCACGAGGACCGGCGGCCCAAAGACGGCGGTGAGGCGCCGCCAGGTGAGACGCCAATACGAAAAGATCGAGCGGGGAGAAAGCCGCGCGACGGCCGTTCGCTTGTCGGCCGATGCTGAGCGGGTGGGCAGAGTCATGTGGCTCGGGTGAGAACGTGCTGCCGAATAGCGACGGCCGGATTCGCTCAGTATTCAGCGAATCCGGCCGTCGCGCTCTCTCGCTGCGGACTGCCAGCGAGAGAGTTTAGCACGCCCCGTGCCGAAATTTCCTAGATTCGCCGTGGCGGCTTGTCGTCGTGCTCGGGCTGCTTCGGCTTCTCCTCCGTCTGCACACGGCGACGCTCAGGCGCGGCGCGCTCGTCGGTCTGCCGCGTCGGCGCCGCGACCTGCGGCGGCTGCGGCCTCTCGCCCTGTGCGGGCGACTTCCTCTCGTCGATCACGCGCGGCGGCGGTGCATCCGTTCGCGCGGTGGGACGCGCGTTCGGCGGCGAGGCGGTCTGCGCAGCAGCAACCGGACGCGAATTCGGATTCGGCTCCTGGATTGTGTGCGCGGGGCTGCCGTTTAGAGATCCGTTCACGGGCGACGGCCCATCCGTGTGCGACATCGGACGGTCGGGCGTGTTCGGCACTGGACGCACGTTCGTGTTCGGCTCCGTGCGCGGCATCGGACGCACGTTCGTGTTCGGCTCCGTGCGCGGCATCGGACGCACGTTCGTGTTCGGCTCCGTGCGCGGCATCGGACGCACGTTCGTGTTCGGCGGCGTGTTCGGCTGTGCGACCGGCTGTGTCGCCCGCTGTCCCATCGGCCGAGCGACTGGTGCATGCTGCTCGTCGTTCGGCTGCGAGCGAACATTGATGTTCGGCCGCGTGCTCGGAGCGGGCCGAGTGTTGGGCACGGAGCGCACGGTCGTGTTCGGTGCTCCATTGTTCGGTCCGACCGTGTGCGCAGGCGCGGCGGTGGACGAGCCGTTCACCGGCGCGGGACCATCCGTGTGCGAGACGCCGCGCGTGATGGCCGAGCGGGGCGCACCGCGCGTCTGCGAGATCGGAAGCGGTGCGACGGGCTTGTCGCCCGTGGTGGTGAGCCGCGACGCGTACGACTGGAATGCGGCGGGGCGCGGAGGCGGCGTGTTCTTCCACACCACCCGGCGCGCTTGCGTCGCCTCTGGGGGACGACGCACATCTGGCGCACCCTGACGACGGATGAGCACACTCTGCTGCGTTGGCGTCACGGGCGCGCCGTCGCCGACGATGCGCGCCGAGCGCGCCTGGTCAACGGGGACGACGATGGCGTTGCGTCCGATGCGACGCGAGCCGGAGAACTGATCCTGCCCGACTGCTGTTGTCGCACCCTGCACCCCGCGATTGCGATACGTGATGTTCGTGACGTTGACGTTCGTGATGTTGATGTTCGTGATGTTCACGTTCGTGACGTTCACGCGGCGAACGTACCGATCGCTCACGTGGTACGCGGGACGATAGACCT
>JBDSHG010000057.1:0-24198 GCA_039918615.1 Gemmatimonadaceae bacterium
ATCGCGAAGGTGATCGGAAGCGGCGCGGCGCTCGCACTCGTCGCGATCTCCGGGCTCTATCTGATCGTGTTCTTCACCGAGCGCGCGATCCTCGTCTGGGAGTGGGTCGCGCGCAAGATCGCGCCGAGGTACGAGGAGCGCGGCCGGCGCATCCTGCTGTCGTTCGCGTCGGGGCTCACGGTGCTACGAGATCCCATGAAGTTTCTGTCGACGATGACGTGGGCGATCGCGATGTGGCTCATGAACGCGCTCGCCTTCTGGCTCGGCTTCAAGGCCGTCGGCATCGAGGTGTCGTACAGCGCTGCGCTCATGCTGCAGGGGCTGATCGCGATCGGCGTCGCGGTGCCTGCGCTGCCGGGATTCTTCGGCGTGTTCGAGAAGTTCGCGCAGCTCGGGCTCGGGATCTATGGAATCGACCGCACGCTCGCGACGAGCTGGGCGATCAGCTACCACATCCTGACTTTCCTGCCGATCACGATCATCGGCATCTACTATTTCGTGACGCTCGGCCTCAAGCTCAGCGACATGAACGCGTCGTCGGAAGAGGACGAAATAGCGTCGCACGCGCCGCTCGCCGGATGAGCGCGAAAGTCGCTCGCGTGGCGGCGCAGGCGAAGCTCAACCTCGGGCTCCGCATTCTCGCCCGCGAGCGCGGGGGCTACCACTCGATCGAGACGCTCTTCGCGCGCATCGCGCTCGCCGACATCGTGACGATTCGTCCGCGCGACGAGGAGCGCGCAGTCGTGATGCACGGCATCGAGCTCGACAATGAACTGCGGAATCTCGCCTATCGTGCCGCGGTCGCGTACGGCGACGCCACGGGGTGGCCGCGCGGCTTCGAGATCACGATCGACAAGCGCCTCCCGATTGGCGGAGGGCTCGGCGGCGGGAGCGCGGATGCGGGCGCCGTGCTGCGGGGGCTCAACGCGCTCGCGTCACGACCGGTCCCTGATGGCGAGCTGCTGCGCATCGCGATGACGCTCGGCTCCGACGTGCCGTTCCTCACGACTACGGAGCCGTTCGCGCTGGCGTGGGGGCGTGGCGAGCGGCTGCTCGCGTTGCCTGCGCTTCCGGAGCGCACCGTGGTGCTCGTGCTCCCGGGGTTCGCGGTGTCGACGGCGGGGGCGTATGAGTGGCTCGCGGCCTCGCGTACGGTGGACGTGCCGTCGCCACGGATGGTGTCCGTGGCTGAGCTCACGACGTGGGAGACGCTGCGCGACCATGTGATCAACGACTTCGAGGCAGTCGTCGCGGAGCACGAGCCGGAGATTGCGTCCATCATCGGACAGCTGCGGGCGATGGGGGCCTCGATCGCGGGGATGAGCGGCTCCGGGTCGACGTTGTTCGGTGTCCTCCCACTGTTCGCGGACACGGGGGAGATGATGAGCTCGCTCCCGGGCATGGTGGTTCCAACGCGGACGGTCACGCGCGTCGCGGCGGTGGAGCTGGTGGAGTAGTGGGGAAGCGCTAACTGCCACTACGAACACGGATAAAGACGAAAACGGCACGAATCGAACCGATGCTGCGACAGGCTGACGTCGCGCCGTGGAGATGCCTGAATGTTTTGCTCTCCGTGGAAGTCCAGCCAACCATGCGCGAGTCAAAAAAGAGAGTCCGAATCGCGTGACACCACGCTCACCCGCCGGATTCGATCCGTGCTTTTTTGGTCTCATCCGTGATCGCAGTTTGCCGTCACCCGCCTCTCAGAACCATCCCCGGCTCGCCAACCCCATTGAGCAACTAACGCTGAATCGGTAGCTTAGGGTGCTCTGCTGCCCCTTCGTCCAACGGCAGGACAGCGGCCTTTGGAGCCGCGAATGGTGGTTCGAATCCACCAGGGGCAATGGAATACTGTCGCCCCATGCGGTCGCGCGGGCAGTCGCACGCATTGACCTAACCTTCTCAATCTCTTACGTTTAACGGCTGCAATGGATGAGCTGAACGTTCCGCGGCGTGGCTTCAAGCTTCTCGCCGGCACTGCGAATCCTGCGCTGGCGAAAGAGATTTCGGCGTGCCTGGGAGTCGAGCTCGGAAAGGTCACCATGTCGCGCTTTTCGGACGGTGAAATTTTCGTGCGAATCGACGAGAACATTCGCGGTCACGATGTCTTCATCGTGCAGCCGACGAACCCGCCGGCCGAGAACATTATGGAGCTGCTGCTGATTCTCGACGCGGTGCGTCGGGCGTCCGCAGCGCGTACGACATGTGTGATGCCGTACTACGGCTACTCACGGCAGGATCGCAAGGATCAACCACGGGTGGCGATCGGCGCGAAGCTGATGGCGAATCTGATCGTCACGGCGGGAGCGGATCGCGTGCTCGGCATCGATTTTCACCAGCACGCGCTGCAGGGATTTTTCGACATTCCGGTGGACCACCTGTACGCGGCCCCGGTGTTCGTTTCGCACTATCGCAAGAAGCAGCTGAAGGACCTCGTCGTCGTGGCACCGGACGTCGGGTCGGCCAAGATGGCGCGTGGATTCGCGAAGCGTCTCAACGGGACATTCGCGATCATCGACAAGCGACGTCCGCAGCCGAATGTCGCAGAGGTGTTGAACGTGGTTGGTGAAGTCGAGGGACGCGATTGTCTGATTCCCGACGACATGATCGACACGGCGGGAACGGTCACGGAAGCGGCACGGGCACTGAAGGGGCTGGGCGCGAAGGACATCTACGTGTGCGCGACGCACGCGTTGCTTTCGGGACCGGCGGCGGAGCGGCTGCGCAATGCTCCGATCAAGGAAGTGACGGTGACGGATACCGTCGCGATTCCTGAAGCACATCGTTTTCCGCAGCTCACGATTCTGAGCGTGGGTGAGCTGCTGGCAAAGGCGATTCGGTATACGCACAGCGACGAGTCGGTCAGCTCGCTGTTCGAGTAGGCGCGGCAAAGAAGGGACACTGCGGTCGAGTGTCCGGCTGGATCATCCGTCAATTACGCTCCCTGAGAGAATCGATATGGCAACCGAAGTCCTCATCGCGCATCCCCGCGCGGAAAGCGGAAAGGGCGCTGCGCGAAAGCTGCGCGCCGCGAAGCAGGTTCCTGGAGTTGTGTACGGTCACAAGCGCGAGCCGCAGTCACTGGCGCTCGACGCACGCGACCTGCAGAAGATGCTCGACCGCGTGTCGGCCGACACGACGGTGTTCGAGCTCAGGATTGGCAGCGGCACCTCGCGCACGCTGATCCGCGACATCCAGCGCCACCCGTTCCGCCGCGAGATCCTGCACATCGATTTCCAGGAGCTCGTCGCCGGTGAGCTGGTGACCGTCGACATTCCGCTGGTGCTCGTCGGCACGCCGGTTGGTGTGCGTCTCTCGGGTGGCATGCTCGATCAGGTGCTCCGCACGATCAGCGTCGAGGTCGATCCGGGAAACATTCCGAATCACATCGACGTCGACGTGTCGGGTCTCGATCTGCATCAGTCGATCCACGTGCGCGACCTGAAGTTGCCTGCCGGCGTCGAGGTTCTCGAGAATGAAGGTGAGACGATCTGCGTCGTGGCGCCGCCGCGCGCCGAGGTCGAGGTTGCGGCACCGGTGGAAGGCGCCGAGGCTGGAGCCGAGCCCGAAGTGATCCGCGCGAAGAAGGAAGACGACGAAGAGGAAGCGGCGAAGAAGTAAGTCGGTGGTGGCAGCGCGCCGCGTAGCTGCGGCGCGTTGCTCATCGCCGATCGTCGAGCGCACCGATGAAGCTCATTCTCGGCCTCGGAAATCCGGGCAAACAATACGAACGCACGCGGCACAACGTCGGCTGGTGGGTGCTCGATCACCTCGCCGACGTTTGGCATCTCGGAAGCTGGAAGTCCGAGGGGCAGGCGCTGGTGACCCACGGACTCGTGGGCACCGTGAAGGTGCGCCTCGTGAAGCCGCAGACGTTCATGAATCTGAGCGGCGCCGTGCTCACGTCGCATCTCAAGCGCCCGTTCTGGTCGTCGAAGACCGACCTGCTCGTGGTCGTCGATGACGTCGCGATTCCGGTGGGCACGTATCGTCTGCGGCCGCAGGGAAGCGCGGGCGGTCACAATGGGCTGAAGAGCGTCGAGCATCATGTCGGACATCGCGACTACGCTCGGATGCGCATCGGGATCCAGCCGGTTGATCCCGAGCGACGGATTGGCGATCTCGCGGACTACGTGCTCAGCCCATTCGGAAAGACGGAGCGCGAGGAGATTCTCGCGCTGATGCCACGATTGACGGATGCCGCGGAGCTCTGGCTGCGCGAAGGCATCGCTGCAGCCATGAACGCGCACAACGGGAAATAAATGTTGAAGCTGGGAATCGTCGGACTGCCGAACGTCGGAAAGTCGACGCTGTTCAATGCGCTCACGAGCGCGCAGGCGGAGGCGGCGAACTATCCGTTCTGTACCGTGGAGCCGAACGTCGGCATCGTCGCGGTGCCGGATGAGCGGCTCAAGGGGCTCGCGAAGGTCGTGAATCCGAAGCGCGTGGTGCCGGCGGTGGTCGAGTTCGTCGACATCGCGGGGCTCGTGAAGGGCGCGGCCAGCGGCGAAGGGCTCGGCAACAAGTTTCTCGCGAACATCCGCGAGACCGACGCGATCATCCACGTGGTGCGCTGCTTCGAGGATCCCGACGTGCTGCACGTGATGGGCGCGATCGACCCCGTGCGCGACCGCGAGGTGATCGAGATCGAGCTCGCGCTCGCCGATCTCGCGACGGTGGAGAAGCGGCTCGACAAGGTGCGGCGCGCGGCGAAGTCGCACGACAAGGAGGCGCTCGCGGAGCTGCCGGCGATCGAGGCGGCGTACGAGTCGCTCGCGGCCGGACGCGGGCTTTGGGAGGCGAAGCTGAGCGACGAGCAGCGCGCGGTGCTGGCGCCGCTGACGCTGCTCACGGCGAAGCCGGTGCTCTACGCGGCGAACGTGAGCGACGCGGAGCTCACGGGCGAGGAGGGCGCGCCGTTGAAGGCGTTGCGCGAGGCCGTGAAGAAGAGCGGCGAGCGCGCGCAGGTGGTGCCCTTCTCTGCGAAGATCGAGGCGGAGCTCGCGGAGCTGCCGCCGGAAGAGCGCGGCGATTTCCTCGAGTCGCTCGGGCTTACGAGCGCGGGGCTCGACCGGCTGATTCTCGCGGGATACGAGCTGCTCGGGCTGCGCACGTACTTCACTGCGGGCGAGCAGGAAGTGCGCGCGTGGACGATCCACACGGGCGACACGGCGCCGAAGGCGGCCGGCGTGATCCACACGGACTTCGAGCGCGGCTTCATTCGCGCGGAGACGATGGGCTACGAGGAGTTCGTGTCGATGGGCGGGTGGAAGGGCGGCAAGGAGAAGGGCGCGGTGCGGAGCGAGGGAAAGGAGTACGTGGTGGCGGATGGGGACGTGATGCTCTTTCGGTTCAACGTCTAGCTGAGCGTTTAGCTGGGCGTCTAGTTTGGCCCTTGCGCTCCGTTTTCCGCGCGGGTAGCTACAGGAAAGGGCCTGTACAATTTCGGACCGAAAGTTGCTCTGGTGGGGACATGCGCTGTCTCTCCAGCGGCGCTTGCCTATTAGCCAGCTAGGCCCAGCTCCAGAAGTTTTCGCGATACGGATCGCGCGCGGCTGAGGCCACTTTGCATATGGATCTATCTTGAGCTCGAAGGGCGTCATCGCAATCGGCGCAACTCCGCCGCAAGACACGATCGACTCCCCGTCCGAGTCGGCCGAGCAGCCACGCGACGCGTCGGCGACAGCGCGCGAGTTGGCTGCGGCGCAAATCAAATCCGCATCACGGCCGCGCGCGAGTGATGGCGATCATGGGCTTCTGGCTGCGGTCGTCGCCTGCGCGCACAGCTACCGCGCCCTCACCAGAAGCATCGGTCGAACCAGCGCGCACGCGATCATGTCGCGCGCACTCGTGCAAACCCAGAGTGAGTCGTCGATTCTCGAAGCGATCTCAATCGACCAGGAGTCCGATCATGCACTCGCTGGAATTGCCGAGGTAATTCAGTTGCATGGCGCTCCCCAGGTGACCGTGGCGCTGCAGTCGATGCTCGAGCATGCGTTCGAGCTGCTCGGACGCCTCGTGGGGCCCGACATCGTGAACCAACTCATTACGCCGAATGATTCGAGTGAGCAACCAGACGACGAGGACGCGACGTGAAAGCATTGCGCACCAAGGGGAAACCGATCCTGCCGCTGCCTAACCCCTCGATCAAGGGAATAACTACAGGCGTCCCGGGTTTCGATACGGTTCTGGGCGGCGGTCTTCCAGAAGGCTCGTTCAACCTCGTCGCCGGAAGTCCCGGCGTCGGCAAGACGACCCTCGTGCAACAGATCATGTTCGCGAACGCCACGCCGAAACGGCCCGCACTGTATTTCACGGTGCTTGGCGAGCCGACGCTCAAGATGCTTCGCTACCAGCGCGAATTTGAGTTCTTCGACTCGTCGCTCGTCGGCAAGGCGATCCACTACGTCAACCTGAGCGACGAGGCACTCGAGGGGAAGCTCGAAGTCGTGCTCGAGCGAATCATTTCCGAGATCGAACGGCTCAAGCCAGGGCTTATCGTGCTCGACTCGATCAGCACACTCCTCAAAGGGAGCTTGGAGTCCAGCCGCACGTCGATGGGCATCGACTCGTTCGTGCAGCGACTGGCACTGCATCTCGCCAGCTGGGAAATCACCTCTTTCCTGGTCGGCGAGTACGCTGAGCGCGAGCAGCGAGATCCTGTGTTCACGGTCGCCGATGGAGTATTCTGGCTGTCACAGGCGACCGACCGAAATTCCATCGTGAGAAAACTTCAGGCGATCAAGGTGCGCGGGCGCGCGCCAATGCCCGGCCTGCACACATTTCGCATCGATCCCAAAGGTCTGCAGATCTTCCCGAGAATACCCGAGCAACAGTTGGAGCGTCGCCCTCAGTCGAAATTGCGGCTGACCAGTGGCGTTCCAGGACTCGACGAGCTGATGGGAGGCGGAGTACCCGCCGGCGATGCTCTCATGCTCGGTGGACCGGCCGGCAGCGGCAAGACGACATTCGCGACCCAGTTCGCCGCCGAAGGACTGCGAAGGGGCGAGGCCGTCGTCATTGTCGTGTTCGAGGAGTATCCGGAGGAGTACCTGGCTCGCGCCAAGGCCAGAAATCAGGATATTGGCGACCTCGTGGGCAAGGCGAACTTCGAGCTGATCTACCTGCGACCGCTCGACCTCTCCGTCGACGAGACGCTCGCCGAAATCCTCGAGGCCGTGTACCGCCTCGATGCTACGAGAGTCATTATCGATTCGCTCTCGGGATTCGAGGTCGCACTTGCGCCCGCGTTCCGCGCGGATTTTCGCGAGTCGCTCTACCGACTGGTCGGCGCACTGACCGCGACGGGCGTGACCATTTTTATGACTACCGAAACGACGGGCGGCTTTCCCGATACCCGTTTCACCACCGAGCGAGTGTCGTTCATCACGGATGACATTCTCGTCCAACGGTTCGTCGAGATCGACGGCGGGATGCAAACAGTGCTGAGCATCCACAAGATGCGTGGAAGCGCGCATAGCCGGGATTTTTATTCGTATGAAATCACCGCGCAGGGCGCCATCATGGGGGGTCCGATTCGGAATTATCGCGGCATCGGTACTGGCGTCCCGGAGCTGCAGGCGATCGCGCCCACGGCAAACTATCCGGGGCTGACGAGCCGGGAGTCTTCGGTCCTCGACACTCTCGTCAGACTCGGCAATCCCACGCTGGAGCTGTTGGCCGAGCGGACCGGTCTGCACGGGCTCGATCTCTCGATAATTCTCGATCGACTGAAAGAGGTCGGCTATGCGACCTTGGCGCAGACGGGCGGCCGCTTTCGCGCGGTCGCGCAACCCGAGTAGTGAGCACGATGCCGCTCCGCCGCGGGCAATTGCCGTGCCTTCCGTGACAGCCCCGGCTCGAGCGGCCTTTTCTGCGCCCGGCTCTTTCGAGCGGTACATGGAGCATCTTCCATCTGCCTTCGCCGTGACCCGAGGCAAGGAGCACACGCTCGTCTACGCGAACATCGCATTCCGCAAGCTGGTCACACTCGACGGCGAGCTTGCCACGGGAGCCTCGATCGGCAGTCTGTTCTCGAGCGAAGATGGGAAAGCGCTGATTCCGCTATTGGATCGGGCGTTTCGAACGCGGGTAGTTTCGCGCAATCGAAGCCTCCAGCCATTGGGCGCAGCTGCGCAGTCGCTGCGCTGCACAGTGTGGCCCGATGTCAACGCAGAGGGCGAGACGGATCAGCTCCTCATCGAGTTGCGCCCCGCAACGCTCGGAGAGACGAATGGCGCGCTACAGCGGCAGGTTGCCGAGCAATTGCTTCTGAGCGCATTGCGCGAGCATGACGAGGCCGTGCTCGCGCACACGTCCTGGCGACGTGCGATGTTTCTCGCGACGGAAAGCCGGCGCCTCTCGGATTCGCTCGATGAGCGCGCGACCCTCGCTGCAATGCAGCGCTTGTCGATACCGAGCCTCGGCGCGTGGAGCATCGTTGATACGCTCGACGAGCATGGCAGCATGCTGCGCCTGGCGATCATCCATCCGGACGCGCAGAAGCAGGAGATGCTCGAAGAGATCGACGGGTGCTGGATTCCCAACGTCGGCGATTCCTTTGGGCTACCCGCCGCGCTGCGAAGCAGGGACGACGCCGTCGTCATCGAGGGTGCGGCGTTCGCGGAGCTGGAGGCAAGTAGCGACTCACGCATTGTTGATGCAATGCAGAAGCTCGGCGTTACCGCATTCCTCACGGTCCCGGTAATCATCGAGGGTCGAGTCAAGGGCGCAATCACCTTCGTCGGGGACCAGCACGGCGTCCACATCTCGGCCGAGGACACCGCGCTGGCGCGAGATCTCGCCAACCAGAGCGCGATCGCGCTCGAGCGGGCGCGCATGCACGGCGAGGCGCTCGCGTTGAAGAAGCGGGCGGAGTCCGCAAGCGAGGCAAAGAGCGCCTTCCTGGGCATGATGAGCCACGAGCTCCGCACTCCGTTGAGCGCCATCGCCGGGTATGTCGACCTGTTGATGATGGAGCTACGTGGACCCGTCACCACCGAGCAGCGCAGAGATCTGGATCGCATCCGTACTAATCAGCGCTACCTCACGGGGCTCATCGACGAGCTGCTGACCTTATCCGCAACCGGGAGCGGCCGGGTTGTGTATCAGCTCTCGGATTTGCCCGCTGCGGATCTGCTGGCCGCGAGCCGCTCGATGCTCGAGCCTCTACTCCGCGAAAAGTCGCTCACGTGCGAAGACAGCGCAGTCGATCCATCAATCGTGGCAATCGGGGATCGGGAGAAGGTGTTGCAGATTCTCGTCAACCTGATCTCCAACAGCATCAAGTTCACACCGCAGGGTGGGCACATCTGGCTCGATGCCGACGTGGAGGAAGAATCGGTGAAGCTGCGAGTGGTCGATTCGGGAATCGGCATCGCGGTCGACAAACTCGATGCCATCTTCGAACCCTTCATTCAGGTGACCTCTGGCGCCGCGAGGACAGATGTCGGACTGGGCCTCGGGCTCGCCATTAGTCGAGATCTGGCGCGCGCCATGCGAGGCGATCTGTCCGTTGAGAGCAAGGTCGGCGTCGGGTCCACGTTCACCCTGACGCTCCCGAGGGCGGGGGCTTCGACCACGGATTCTACACTCGGCATTGGTGGCGAGATGTCGGCCGATGTGCACGTAAACTCACCCGTGCACCGCGAGCTGTAGCCGTAGCCGAGCGGATTCTCGTGCGTCGTTCAGCTCTGCCGCGATGGAAGTCGGTGCACCATTGGACGAAGGGCGCCGGCATCTCTGCCGGCGCCACTCGTTTATCGAAGCTCCAGGAAACGCTTCGATTACTCGATGATGAGCTGCCCCTTCATTCCGACCGCAGCGTGCGGCATGCAGAAAAAGTTGTACGTGCCGGGCTTGAGTCCCGCGGTCGACATCGTCCAGCTTGCGCCATCGGTTTCCAACAGTGGGCTCTGGAGCGGAACTGCCGACTTCGGCATGTCGGCCTGGAGCGCGGCCGCCGCGCCCGCCGGAATGTCGTCCGCCTTGAAGGTGACGTCGTGCGGGCCGCCCATCACGTTCGTGAACGTGATCTCGTCGCCAACCTTGGCGTTGATGATCTTCGGCTCGTAACGATAGCCCTTGGCATCGCCCGTCATCTTGACGGTGATCGTCGCATGCATCGCGGAGGTGGGGGCGGGGCTATTCGTCGGCGTCGCAGCGGATGCGGAGTGTACGGCAATCGCGAACACACCGGCCACGGAGAACGCTGTAGTCGTCGCGCGCAATAAGTGCATCATGGTTTGCAGAAGCTCCTTGTCGTCGGAAGGCGAAGTCGTACAGGATATAGAAGTCCGGCGTGCACGATTGGTTCCACTCGCGGATGGCGATACGGGCGTTGATGCCGATTTCGCGACATCAACCGCGCATCGTTCAGCGCGCCAAAAAGATAACCACTCCCTGCAATCGCGCACCTAGCTGCTTCAAATGAGGTCGTGTGAGGAACGTGGTGCTGTCACGTATCGTAGCAACTGGAGGTAGGCCGTGAGCGACGCAGCTCCCCGCATGCGCGCGTCGCGGGCCGTGACGAGCGCCCTCCTTCTCGTCTTGTCGACGGTGCTTGCGCTGCTCCTCTCCGTCGCGGCGACGTTCATCAGACTCGGCGTTCAGGACGTGTTTTTGGGACGGCTTCAGCGAATAGTGCTGCCGATCGTGTTCGCGGCCGTCTTCGCGTTCATCGCGGTGCGCGGAGACCTGCGATCGCTGACCAGCGCCGGACTTCTGACCTCGCGTTGGCGGGTCCATGCGACGGAAGCCGCGCTCATCTACGCATCGCTCGCATGGGTGGCGTTCCAGTTCAGTCGCTGTCCATGTTATCCCGATCTCGTGATCGTCGGTGGCGCAGCGCTGATGGTGCTGATTGGAACCTTGCTGGGCGCACTGATCGCGACGTCGACGTTTCGAAGGTAGAGCGCTCACCAGCACGGACAAATGCGAATCCGAGCCGTAGCTCGGCTCTTCTTCACGGGGACGTTGATCCGAGACTCGCTCAAATAAAGGAGCTTCTCGCAGAGCCCGCTCCGAAGCGCCGATGTCTCCCTCAGCGATCTCGCGGTCCGGCCCGTAATTATTCGCAGACAACTCGACGCTCCGCTTCCCGTTCCTCCCAGGTCCGACGTGATTCAGCGAATTCGTCCGCTCACATCCACGCTCGCCTTCGCCGCCGCACTCATCGCGGCAGCAGCGATCCCCGCCGCCGCGCAGCAGCTCTCGAGCGGCATCGACACCAGCCGCTTCGATCACTCCGTCCGCCCACAGGACGACTTCTACCGCTACGTCAACGGCGGCTGGCTCAAGAGCGCGCAGATCCCCGGCGACGCGTCGAGCTGGGGCGCATTTCAGGAGCTCCGTGAGGACAGCCGCAACGCCGAGCATCAGCTCTTCGAGGATGCCAGCAAAGCCAACGAGTCGGCCGGCTCCCCGCAGCGGAAGGTCGGCGATCTCTATGCGAGCTACATGGACAGCGCGCGCGTCGAGAAGCTCGGCAGCGCGCCACTCGCGCCGGAGCTGAAGCGGATCGCGGCGCTCAAGACCACGTCGCAGCTTCCGGCAACCTTCGCCCACTTCGCCCACCTCGGCATCAACGGTCCGATCGGCGTGTTCGTCGGCGCGGACGCGAAGCATTCGACCGAGAGCATCGTGCAGCTCTCGCAGTCCGGGCTCGGCATGCCCGACCGCGACTACTATTTGAAGCAGGATCCGAAGATGGCAGCCACGCGTGCCGCGTACGTCGCCTACATCACGCAGATGCTGACACTCGCGAAGCAGTCCGATCCCGCCGGCGCTGCGAATCGCATCGTCGCGCTCGAAACGCAGATCGCGACGCCGCAGTGGGAGCGCTCGCGCAACCGCGATCGCGACGCCACGTACAACGAGATGACGGTCGCCGATCTCGCAGCGATGACACCATCGTATGGCTGGAAGAGTTATCTGGACGCGGCGGGTTTGTCGAAGGCGACGGACGTCGTCGTGCGCCAGCCGGACTACGTCAAGGCGATCGATCCCGTGCTCGCGAGCACACCTGTGTCGACTTGGCGCGAGTATCTCACCTTCAAGCTCATCGACGGCTTCGCCGACGAACTCCCCGCCGCCTTCGTGCAGGCGCGCTTCGCCTTCCGCGGCAAGACGCTCAACGGCCAGCAGGATCTTGCCGTCCGCTGGAAGCGCGCGGTCGATGGCACCAACAGCACGCTCGGCGAGGCCGCCGGCACATTGTACATCGCGAAGTACTTCAAGCCCGAGGCGAAGGCGCGAATGGATGCGCTGGTGACGAACATCATCAACGCCTACGGCGTCGGCATCGACAGCCTCGAGTGGATGAGCGCCGAGACGAAGACGCAGGCGAAGGACAAGCTCGCACACTTCAAGGTGAAGATCGGCGCGCCCGATAAGCCGCGCGACTATTCGGCGCTCGCGATCAAGCGCGATGATCTCTTCGGCAACGAGCTGCGCGCGCGCGAATTCGAGTACGCGGACATGACGAGCCGTCTCGGCAAGCCGGTCGACAACACGCGCTGGGGGATGACGGCGCCGACCGTGAACGCACAGTACAACCCGACGGCGAACGACATCACCTTCCCCGCCGGCATTCTGCAGCCACCGTTCTTCCAGGTGAACGCGGATGATGCGGTGAACTACGGCGCAATCGGCGCGGTGATCGGACACGAGATCGGCCACGGTTTCGACGATCAGGGGCGCAAGTCCGACGGCGAGGGCAATCTGCGCGACTGGTGGACTGCGAACGACGCGAAGGCGTACCAGGAGCGCACCACGAAGCTCGGTGCGGAGTACGACGCCATCAATCCGATCGATGACCTGCACATCAACGGCAAGCTGACGATGGGCGAGAATATCGGCGATCTCAGCGGGCTCGCGCAGGCGTATCGCGCGTATCGCATCTCACTCCACGGCGAGGAAGCGCCGGTGATCGATGGTCTCACCGGCGACCAGCGCTTCTTCATCGGCTTCGCGCAAATCTGGCGTGGCAAGATTCGCGATGATGCGCTGCGCCAGCAGCTGCTCACCAATCCTCACTCGCCCGGCGACTATCGCGCGATGGTGCCGCTCGTCAACAACGATGTGTTCGAGAAGACCTTCGACGTCAAGCCGGGCGACAAAATGTATCTCGCGCCTGCGGATCGCGTGAGGATCTGGTAGCTCGCATGCGGTAGCACAGGGTAACGAATCGCTCCCCTTGTGTGGCGATGGGAAGGACGGTATCCTCCTTCCCATCACTGCACGGTGGAGACAATGAGCGACATCGATGGTGGACTCATGCGCGGCACGCTCGACCTGCTGATCCTCAAGGCGTTGACCTGGGGACCGCGGCACGGTTACGGTGTCGCCGACTGGATCGAGCAGGCGACGGAAGCAACGCTCCTCGTGGGTGAGGGCACGCTCTACCCCGCCCTGCACCGGCTCGAGAGCCAGAAGTGGATCGAGGCCGAGTGGGGCCTGTCCGAAAACAATCGCCACGCGAAGTTCTACAAGCTGACGGCCGCGGGTCGCGCGCAGCTGCGCACCGGGTTGTCCGCGTGGCAGCAATTCGTCGAAGCGGCCTCGCGCGCGCTCCACGCGAGCGGCTCACCGCGCACGGCGTGACGGAGCGCGGCGGCTGGACTCGCGTCTTCCGCATCGGCGTCGGCGCTCGGCATCTCGAGCGCGACGTCGATCAGGAGCTCGACTTCCACATCGCCATGCGCACGCAGAAGCTCGTCGCCGCCGGCGTCGCTCCCGACGCCGCGCGCTCGCGGGCGCTCGAGCAGTTCGGCGACCTGGACGCCATTCGAAACGACTGTCTCGACATCGACCATCACCGGGAACGCGCCATGCGACGTACCAACTTTCTGAGCAACCTGCGGCTGGACGTCGCGTACGCGCTGCGCACGATGCGGCAGAACGCGGGCTTCACCGCCGTCGTGCTGCTCACGCTCGCGCTGGGCATCGGCGCGAATACCTCGACGTTCACGCTCATCGACGCACTCGTGATGCGCACGCTTCCCGTGCCACAACCGGAGCAGCTCGTGACGATCGGGAATCCCGCGCGGGTCGGCGGACTCTCGCAGGGCACGCCTCAAAACGGCCTCGCTTCGTACGCGTTGTACGCGGACGTGCGTGAACAAAGTAAATTACTGAGCGGCATCTTCGCGTCAGGGCGGACTAATCGGCTCGATCTGCGAATGGACCAGAAGCAAAAAGAGCCGGAGCATCCGCGCGGACGATTCGTCTCTGCGAACTACTTCTCGGTGCTTCGGGTGCCGGCGGCGTTGGGCCGAACGTTTTCGCCGGAAGAAGACAAGGTGCCGGGTGGTGCGCCCGTCGTCGTCATCAGCTCCGCATACTGGCTCACACGATTCGCGGGGGACCGATCGGCGGTCGGCCGGTCCATCCTGCTCAACGGCGTCCCGGTCACCATCATCGGCGTGGCGCCGCGCACATTTTTCGGCGATGTCGTGGGGCAGCGCACGGAGCTTTGGATTCCGATCATGGAACAGCCAACGCTGATGCCGAACTCCCCGCCGCTGACCGACCGTAGCATCAGCTGGCTTCTGATGATGGGGCGTCGGCCGCCCGGGGTGACGCTCGCGCAGGTGCGCGCCGAGCTCACGGCGGTGGAAAATCGTTCGCTGATCGACCACGCTCTCCCATCGGAGCGGGTCGCCGTCGAGAACCACGTGCGTGAGACGCCCTTGCAGGTACAATCGGGCGCGCGCGGCTTCTCACACTATCGCCAGCTACTTGCAACGCCGCTCTTCATACTCATGGCCGCGGTGGCGGTCGTTCTTCTTATCGTCTGCGCCAATCTCGCCAATCTGATGCTCGCGCGCGCCTCGGCACGCGGGCGCGAGATGAGTGTGCGCATGGCGCTCGGTGCGAACCGAACTCGTCTCGTCCAGCAGCTGCTTACCGAAAGCGTGATCATCGCATGCGCCGGTGGCGCGCTCGGCGTGCTGCTCGCCGTTTGGGGGAGCTCGGCGCTGATCGCGCTCACGGGCGGGGCGGAGCTGGATATCAAGATCGACGGCCGGGTGCTCGCATTCACCGGCGTCATGTCGCTCGCGACCGCGGGGCTGTTTGGCCTCGTCCCGGCGCTCAGAGCCACGCGGGTGGAGCTCGCCACTGCACTCCGCGCGCAGGGGCGCGGCGTTTCGAGTGCAGAGCGTGGAACCGGAAAATTCGGCCTAGGCAAGATGCTGGTGGTGGCGCAGGTCGCATTGTCGGTCCTGCTCCTCGTAGGCACCGGGATGCTCGTCCGGAGCATGCAGCGGATGCAGAGCACCGACATCGGCGTCGCGCGGCACGAGCTCCTCCTGGTCGAGGTGGATGCGCAGCGCTCCGGCTATACTGGTGCGCGGCTCTTCGGGATCATGCGCGAGCTCTTGGCGCGCGCGGGCCAAATACCCGGAGTGGCGAGCGCCTCGCTTTCGGAGAACGGAATCTTCTCTGGTACCGAATCGGGGACGAACGTCCGCGTCGAGGGATTCACGGCGCGGTCCGACGCCGACACCAACATCGCCTACGACGATGTCGGGCCCGGCTATTTTCACACGATCGGCGCGCACGTGCTGCAGGGACGCGACTTCGAGACACGCGACAACGAATCGGGACCCACGGTCGCGATTATCAACAAGACTGCGGCGCAGTTCTTCTTTCCGCATGGCAACGCGATCGGCTCGCACGTCACAGCGGACAGTGTGACGTTCGAGATCGTAGGCATCGTGTCCGACGTCGAGGAGCAAGATCTCCGCGCCGACCCGACCCGGCGACTCTACATCTCGGCGTTCCAGAACCCCGTTCCGCCCGGACTATTTTCCCTCGAGCTGCGCACGACCGGAAATCCCGCCCGACTGTCGGAGACGGTGCGCCACTCACTCGCGGCGGTCGATCCCACCCTCGCGATGGGGGCGAAGTCGCTCTCGGATCTCATCGAGGAATCGATCGCGCAGGATCGGCTCGTCTCGCGCGTCGTGAGCGTGTTCGGCACGCTCGCGCTCGCACTCGCGGCGCTCGGCCTCTACGGCGTGATGACGTACGCGACGGCGCGCCGCACGAGCGAGTTCGGGCTGCGCATGGCCCTGGGCGCCGAGCCGGCGGATGTACTGCGTCTCGTGCTGGGCGAGGCGATGCTGCTCGTCGTCGGCGGGATCATCATCGGCATGCCGGCGGCGCTGGGGGCGATGCGCCTGCTACAGCATCAGCTCTATCAGGTTGGGCTGCTCGACTGGCCGTCGATCCTCATCGCGCTCGCGATGCTCGGCGCGAGCGCAGCGCTCGCGGGCTACGTGCCGGCCCGTCGCGCGGCACGTGTTGGCCCGCTGGTCGCGCTGCGCGATTCGTAGGCGGGAGTACCATCCGTCCGCACCCTTGCGATATTGCGGAGATCGCGAAGGTCGTCCCCAGAGGAGAAGACGTGATGGCGGGAAGCATGTATCGCATGCGCGCGGGGCTGTCGGAGCACGAGATGCAGCGCGCCAAGGAGGGCCAGTGCTACAGGGCCGAGCCGTCGGAGGACAAGGACGGGCGCAGAACCGACCTGCTCGACCTGCTCGAAGACGACGGCACTCCGGTGGCGACGTTCGTCCCGCACAGCAAGCTGGAGAAGTGCGAGGAGTGATCGCCGATCGCCCCTCGATTCCGCGTCGTATCGTCGGCTACCATCAGGATGTCGAGCTGCACTGGGTGGCTGAGCTCGAGTGCGGACATGGACAACATGTGCGGCACGATCCGCCGTGGCAGGTGCGCGAGTGGGTGCTGAGCGAGAGCGGGCGGCGGGGTCACCTCGGCACCGAGCTCGGATGCGTGCTCTGCGCTACCGTCCTCGAAGCGGAGCGTCCGGCCCGCTGATGCCTTCGAGCCGCTCGACGAGTCGTGCCAGCGAGCGCTCGACCGCACCCTTCGCATCGCGTTCGATCTGACGATTGAGGAACGCACCGTAGAGCGCGTCGAACGCGTACGGCGCTATGGCATCGCGCGCGCGACGCACCGCGGCGGCGCTCACCGGAATGTTGTTGGGATAGCTCCGCATGATGCTCACACTCGCGAGATCGCTCGACACCTGGAGCACGTCGCCCGTGAGCAGCGCGCCTCTGCCCTCCGCGCCGCCGGCCCAGTGCATCACCGTGCCGCCCGCGAAATGCCCGCCGCAGCGGATCAGCGTCATTCCCTCCGCGCCGACGTCGGCGAGTGAACGCGTCTCGCCCTCCCAGAAGGTGATCGCAGGATCGGGGCGCGCGACCCATTCGCGATCATCCGCGTGGAGAAACAGCGGACAGTCGAACGCGCGCGCCCACTCGACCATCGTCGTGTAGTAGTGCGGATGCGAGATCGCGATCGCTGCGAGTCCGCCGAGCGCGCGGATGATGTCGATGGTCGCATCGTCGAGGAGTGTGATGCAGTCCCACATCACCATCGGCTCGCGCGCTCCCGTCCGCGCGCCCGGAGCGACGAGCAGCGCGCGCTCGTCGATCGCGAAGGCGGGCGTCGTCCCTACGCCGTACATCCCCGGCGCCAACCGGTGGAAGTAGTTGCGGTGATCGCTCTGCAGCGCTTCGAGCGTCGTCCATCGCTGGCCGCCGCGCGGAACGTACTGTCGCTCGTCCGTGCACGTCGGACACGACTCGGGCGGCGTCTCGCGCGCACTCTTCGCGCAGGTTCGCTCGGCGAACTGCGTTCCACAGGCAGTGCAGATAAAAAGCGTCACGACGATCGTCTCCCGCTGCGCATCGAATGGTTTGATGGCCGTCAAACTATTGTCGCCAACTTTTTGTTTACAATTCGAGCGTTGAACAGGCAGCGCTCGACCACGAATGATATCAGAGACTCATGACCACACGCAAAACGACGGACGGCGATCCCTCACTCGCGTGGATCATCGCCGGCACCAGCCTCGGCTTCGTGGCGCTGAGGACAGCGGGCACGACTATCTCTTCTACCGGGCGCCCCCCATACTCATGCCTAGGCTTCGCACGCATTCGCTGCGGATCCATTGAATCGCATACCGAGAATCAGCACGTTCACGCTCACAGGGAATCCATGACGATGCTCAAGCGAATCGGACTCGACTTCGCGCTCGTGCGCACCGGGCGCCGGCGCCCTTCCTGATGCCGCACACGAAGGAGCTGCGCGAGCAGCTGGCGCAATTCATCGACTCGAAAGACGCGCATGCCACCGCCGACGCCGCGATGGCCGATCTCGAGTTCAAGCAGCAGGGAAAACGGCCGAAGGGGCTCGAGCATTCGGCGTGGGAGCTGCTCGAGCACATCCGCCTCACGCAGCACGACATCCTCGACTTCTGCGTGAATCCGAAGTACGAGGCGGGCGACTGGCCCACCGATTACTGGCCGAAGCGCGCCACCCCGCCCGATGCGAAGGCGTGGAAGAAGAGCGCGAAGGGCTTTCGCGCCGATCGAGATGCGCTGCGAGCGCTCGCAACCGACGCGAAGACGACGGATCTCTTCGCGAAGATCCCGCACGGCGATGGGCAGACGTATCTGCGCGAGCTTCTCCTCGCGCAGGATCATCTCTCCTATCACACGGGGCAGCTCATCCTCGTGCGCCAGCTACTCGGCGCGTGGCACCCCGCGAAGTAGCGCGAGATGACCGCAGCGGCGCGCCGCGCATTTCTGACCGCCGAGTGGCGCTATCTGGTGATGGTGAACTTCGATGTCGATCCGGCTATCCTGCACGCGCTGGTGCCGCGTGACACGGAGCTCGATCTCTGGAGAGGCCGAGCGATTGCGAGCATCGTCGGCTTCCGGTTCCTGCGCACGCGCTTGCTCGGCATCCCGGTTCCGCTGCATCGCAACTTCGAGGAGGTTAATCTCCGCTTCTATGTTCGGCACACGACGCGCGACGGCGAGGTACGGCGCGGCGTCGTCTTCGTGCGCGAGCTCGTGCCGCGGCTCGCGATCGCGCTGACCGCGCGGCTCGCCTACAACGAGCCGTATCTCGCGGTGCGGATGCGGAGTACGGCGCCCGCGAAGGCGGTCGAGGCGCCGGGGCGCGTGTCGTACGAGTGGCGAACGGGATCGCGATGGCAGGAGGTCGCTGCGACGGCGATCGGCCAGGCGTCGGTTCCAGCACCGGAGTCCGAGGAAACGTTCATCACCGAGCACTACTGGGGCTACACACGCCAGCGCGATGGCGGTACCGTAGAATACGAGGTGCGGCATCCGCGGTGGCGCGTGTGGGGAGCCACCGATCCGTCGTTCGCGGCGGACGTTCCGCGACTGTACGGCTCGTCGTTCGCGCGCGTGCTGGCCGGAACGCCCGCATCGGCGTTCATCGCGGAGGGTTCGGATGTGACGGTCTTCCGCCCGCGACTGCTCGTGAAGTGACTCGAGGACGCCGACGCTCGAAGTAATTCACAGACGGAGGAGTCAGGTGCATCTCGCCACGCACGACTGGATCTCGCTCGCACTCTGGATACTCGGCAGCTTCGGCGCAGCCGCGGTGGGCGGCGTGGCCTCAGCGCGAGCGCCGCACTTTTATGCCGAGCTCGAGAAGCCATCGTGGGCCCCCCCGGCACGCGCCTTCGGACCCGTGTGGACAGTGCTCTATCTATTGATGGGTATCGCCGCCTGGTTCGTGTGGCGTGCAGGCGGATGGAGCGGCGCATCGCGGGTCGCGCTGATCGTCTTCATCGTGCAGCTCGCGCTGAACGCGCTGTGGACGTGGCTCTTCTTCGTCTTTCACAAGGGCGCGCTCGCCTTCGCGGAGATGCTGCTCCTCTTGGCCACAGTCGTGGTGACGGCGCTGCTCTTCACGCGCATCGAGCCGATCGCCGGGATCCTTCTCGTGCCGTATCTCATCTGGCTCGGCGTGGCGATGGCGCTGAACCATGCTGTCTGGCGCGACAACCCAACTCTACTCTAGCGAAGGATGACACGTGCAGATTCTCATTCATGCGCTCTGCACGAAGGGCGCGAGTCTCAGGGTGGCCATTGGCGGCGACGCGCATCTCGGCAAGCACAGCCTCGAGCTCGTCCGCGAAAAACAGCCGGGAAGAAAGCCGGGGTGGATGAAGGTGCGGAGCGCAATTGCAACGCCGGGCGTTCTCAACATCGAATGGGATCCGCAGTCGCTGGTGTTGAGTGCTCGAGTCATCACACGAGGATCGGCGACGCCGAGCCGGCTGGTGGGCGACTTCATCAACTACCTCCTGATCAAGCATGGCGCGCGAGTGCGCACGATCATCACGGCAAAATCGCAATAACGCGCGTATGCTTGTGAGAGCCGCGTACGGAGAGTCTTATTGTCGTACGCCAGTCGTCTGCCGCTCGCCGAACTCCAGCCGGTCTTTCATCGAATGCAGAAGCTCCCTCTCCTGCTCGCTGCTTGTGCTCTCGCCTGCGCGCATGACTCCGCCTCGAATCCGGACGCTCCGCGCTGGGAGCGTCAGGCCGCGAACGTCACCATCGTGCGCGACGACTGGGGGATTCCGCACATTCACGGAAAGACCGACGCCGACGCCGTGTTCGGAATGGTGTACGCGCAGTCGGAGGACGACTTCAAGCGCGTCGAGACGAACTACATCAACGCGATGGGGAGGCTCGCGGAGGCCGAGGGGGAGAGCGCGATCTACCGCGACCTGCGGATGAAGCTCTTCATCGATCCCGACTCGTTGAAGGCGCAGTACGCGGCGAGCCCCGAGTTTCTCCGGACGTTGATGGTCGCGTGGGCCGATGGGTTGAACTTCTACATGTACAAGCACCCATCGGTGAAAGCTCGCGTGATCACCCACTTCGAGCCGTGGATGGCGCTCTCCTTCACGGAGGGAAGCATCGGCGGAGATATCGAGAAGGTCTCGCTGCCGAGCCTGCAGGCGTTCTACGGCGACTCTTCCGCGAGCCGTGCCTTCGCGATGGCTGAGTTCCACTTCGCCGAGCCGTCGGGGTCGAATGGGATTGCGATCGCACCATCGAACACCGCGGATCATCATGCGCTGCTGCTGATTAATCCGCACACGTCCTTCTATTTTCGCGCCGAGCTGCAGATGGCGAGCGATGAAGGGCTCAACGCGTATGGGGCGTCGACGTGGGGGCAGTTCTTCGTCTATCAGGGCTTCAACCCGCGCGTCGGCTGGATGCACACGACGAGCGGCGCCGATGTGGTCGACGAATATGCGGAAACGATCGTGAAGAAGGGCGACAGCCTCTACTATAAGTACGGCGCCGAGCTGCGGCCCATCACGGCGTACGCGATCACCGTTCCGTATCGCTCGAGCGGCGGCATGCAGCAGAAGAAGTTCACGGTCTTCCGCACGATGCATGGCCCAATCGTCCGCGCGGACAGTGGCAAGTGGATCAGCATCCGGCTGATGCAGGAGCCGATCAAGGCGCTCACGCAGTCGTATAGGCGCACGAAGGCGACGAGCTACAAGAGCTTTCGCGAGACGATGGAGCTGCACACCAACTCATCGAACAACACGATCTTCGCCGATGCCGATGGCGACATCGCCTACTTTCACGCGAATCACGTACCGATTCGCGATACGCACTTCGACTGGCGCAAGCCGGTCGACGGGAGCAATCCCGCCACCGACTACAAGGGCGTGACGTCGATCGACAGCAGCCCGCACCTGCTCAATCCGCCGAATGGCTGGCTCTACAACTCGAACAACTGGCCCTACTCGGCCGCCGGCGCGTACAGTCCGAAGAAGACCGACTACCCCGCCTACATGGACCAGGGGATCGAGAGCCCACGCGGTATTCACGCCATTCGCGTGCTGTCGAACCGAAAGGACTTCACGCTGCAGTCGCTCATCGACGCCGCCTACGACAGCTACCAGCCGGCCTTCGCCGATCTCGTGCCGACGCTGATCGATGCGTACGACAAGACGCCCGCGTCCGATCCGGTGAAGGCGAAGGTCGCAGCGCAAATCGCGCTGCTCCGTACGTGGGATTATCGCTGGTCCGTGCAGTCGGTGCCGACGACGCTCGCGTGCTACTGGGGCGACGAGCTCGGCCGCCGCGTGCACGCCGATGCCGACGGCGAGGACATGTCGATCTACGAGTTCATGGCGAAGAAGACCACGGCGCACGAGAAGCTCGACGCGCTCGCGGTCGCCTCGGATTCGCTCACGAAGAACTTCGGCACCTGGAGGATGCCGTGGGGCGACGTCAATCGCTTCCAGCGGCTCACGGACGACATCGTGCATCCCTTCGACGACGCGCGGCCGAGCATTCCGGTGGGCTTTGCATCGGCGCGCTGGGGATCGCTCGCGTCGTTCGGACCGTGGGAGAAGGAGAAGACGAAGAAGCTCTACGGCACTGGCGGCAACAGCTTCGTCGCGATCGTCGACTTCGGGCCCGATAGCGTGCACGCGCGAGCGATCACGGCCGGCGGAGAGAGTGGCGACACGGCGTCGAAGCACTTCGACGATCAGGCGCTTCGGTACAGCACCGGCGACCTCCGCGAGGTGTATTTCTATCCGTCGCAGCTCGTGGGACACACGGAGCGCACCTATCATCCCGGAAGTTGATGAGGTCCCCGCATGAGCGAAATTCCCGGTGAGGGAGCATTGATCGATCCGCCGATGGTGCCGGGGGTGGTGCATCTGCGAAGCGAGCGCCGTGCAAGCGCGACCGCGGACCGGCTCGCCGAGCTGGTGCGCGCGAAGGGGCTCACGCTATTCGCGCGCATCGATTTCGCCAGCGACGCGGCAGCTGCGGGGCTCACGCTCGCGCCAATGATCCAGCTCGTTTTCGGGAATCCGCGCGCCGGGACGCCACTGCTCGCGGCCAATCCGGTCTCCGGCCTCGCGCTACCATTGCGCGCGCTCGCATGGGAGGACGCCGACGGGCACAGCTGGCTCAGCTACGAGGCCCCCGAAGCGCTCATCACGCGCTACGATATCCCCGCGGCGCTCGGCGCAAACATCGCGGGGCTGCGCGCACTCTGCGAGGCCGTGGTCGCGGCCGGTTGATCAACCGAGCGCGCACAGTTCGGTGAAGACCGTCGACCCGCCTTCGGAGTCTCGCTCGCTCATCCTCGCATTTAACTTGCAAATGTGAGCCTGACATCGCGAGCACCAAACCTCATCAGACGCCGACCATGTCGATTTCAGAGCTACTGGTTCCCGAGTATGATCATGAGATCGCCGTCACGCGCGAGGTGTTGAAGCGTGTGCCCGACGATCGGGCCGAGTGGAAGCCGCATCCCAAGGCGTTCTCGATGGCGCATCTCGCGCAGCTCGTCGCGCGTCTCCCGGGTTGGGTGCCGATGATGTTCGACCGCGACGAGCTCGACATTCAGCCGGTGAGTGGGCCGAAGTTTCCCGGCTATTCTGTGGAGCCCACGGCAAAGCTGCTCGCGGAGTTCGACAGAAACGCCGCGGCGGGACGCGCGGCGCTGCTCGGTGCCACCGACGAGAAGCTCGAGCAGATGTGGACGCTCAAGAAAGCGGGCGTGGTAGTGCAGACCGAGAGCCGATACCAGATGCTTCGCTCGACGGTGCTGAATCATCAGATCCACCATCGCGCGCAGTTGGGCCTGTATCTCCGTCTCACCGATCAGAAGGTTCCCGAGATGTACGGGCCGACGGCCGACGGGTAACACCCGAATACAGGAGCACGACAATGGATGAAGACGCATTTAATCTCTCGATCCGGAAATTCCTGAAGCACTTCGGCGTCACGGCGCAGCGCGAAATCGAGAACGCCGTGCGGAAGGCCATCGCGGATGGAAAGCTGCGCGGAGACGAGAATGTGCCGGTGCGTGCGACGCTGCTCGTCGATGGCATCTTGCGCGACTTCCAGATCGACGGCTCGCTCACGCTCGCCGCGCCACCTGCCGCCGAAGCGACGGCACCCTGACCCGCGCCAGTCACGTGCCGCGCAGGATCTCGCTCGCAACCATCGGCTATCAGGGCGCGACGCCGACGAGCTTTCACCGCGCGCTGAAGGATGGGCGCATCGAGGTACTGATCGACATCCGCGCCGTCGCCAGCTCCCGACGCCCGGGATTCTCAAAGACTCGCCTCTCGGCCGGTGTGCAGGAGGCCGGCATGGAGTACGTCCACATCCGCGCGCTCGGAACTCCGGCCGATGGCCGTGCCGCGGCGCGCGGCGGACGACACGCGGAGATGCGCCGGATCTTTCTCGAGCACATGCAATCCCGCGACGCACAGGCCGCGCTCGATGATCTCCAGGGCATCGTCGCCTCCGGAAAGCGCGTGTGCCTGCTCTGCTTCGAGGC
>JBDSHG010000058.1:0-23374 GCA_039918615.1 Gemmatimonadaceae bacterium
CCATCGTCCGCCTGCGTCGCAGCTCTGCTCGGCGCTTAACATTTTTATAAGGTGCGTGCGAGAGCAACCACGCTGGATGCACTCACAGGTCGGCTCGTAAGATGGCGGTGCAGATATTGCGCACACCGTGGCGATTATCGCTTGCGTCGGTCGGCGAATCCTGACGAGGAGCGTCGGGTGATGTCAGCTGCTCGTCCTCATCCAGTCCTTGCTCATTCGTATCGTAGCAGTCTTCCTGGCCATTGCCCTCTGGACCGTCTCCTTCGACGCTGGAGTGCACACCGCAGTCGCCGCGCCGGCGCGGCTCCGCGCTGAGAGTCATGACGAACGCGCGCACCTCGATGTGCAGACGCATCGCAGCCGCAGCCGCGCTCCCGAGACAGGCGAGGAGATCTTTCGCGCCACCTGCGGGGGCTGTCACGGCGATGGCAAGGGAGCACCGAAGAGCACTCTGGCGTTCGCCGTCCCCGTGCCCGACTTCACCGACTGCAAGGGCACCACTGCCGAGTCGACGGTGGACTGGGCGGCCGTCATTCGCGATGGCGGACCGGTGCGCGGCTTCAGTCGCATCATGCCGGCGTTTCGTGACCTGCTCACGCCTCAGCAGATTCAACGCGTAGTCTCGTACATGCGCACCCTTTGTACGGAGCCGGGCTGGCCGCTCGGCGAGCTCAACGTGCCGCGCGCGATGGTCACCGAAAAGGCATTCCCGGAGGACGAGGTTGTAATTACCAGCACCGCCTCCACGCGCGGCCCCGCCTCGATCGAAAATCATCTCATCTTCGAGAAGCGATTCGGGAAGCGCGCGCAGCTCGAGGTCGACGTGCCCTATGGCTTCGTCGAACGGCCCGGGAGATCCTGGGTGGGCGGACTCGGCGACGCATCGATCGCTGCCAAACGCGTGTTCTACTCCAGCTCAACGAGCGGCACGATCGTGAGCGGGTTGGGGGGCGTCGTACTTCCCACCGCAGACGCGCGCACTGGATTCGGCACCGGCACGACATCGTTCGAAGCCATCGTGTTGGGCGCGAAGCTCCTTCCCGCGCGGAGCTACTTCCAGTTCGAGGGTGGCGTGAACCTCCCCACTGATGTATCGAGCACGCCTCGATCGGTGTTCTGGAGCGGTGTTCTCGGCAAGACCATCGCGTTCAGCTCGATCACGCGCATCTGGTCGCCGATGATCGAGCTCGCGGGCTCGCATGACCTGGAGAGCGGTGCGCCGGTCGCCTGGAATCTGGTGCCGCAGTTTCAGCTCTCACTCAGCGCGCTGCAGCACGTGCGCGCCGGCGTCGGAGTGAACGTCCCGCTCACGCAGCGCAAGACGCGCGACTCGCAGCTCATGGCCTACCTCCTGTGGGATACGGCCGACGGTCCATTACTTCATGGCTGGAAAGGGTGGTGTACCGGATGCGAGCACTGAGACTTCTCGGCCTCGCCGCCGCGTGCCTCTCGACGACGGCCGTGCTCGTGGCGGCGGCCGGCTACGGCACAGCACCGCGGGGCCGCACCGCGCCCGGCCCGGCGCATTTCCTCACGGCAGATCGATGCATCGCGTGCCACAGCAGCCTCACGACGCCGTCGGGAAAGGATGCGTCGATCGGCTTCGACTGGCGCGCCTCGATCATGGCCAACGCATCACGCGATCCGTACTGGCAGGGGTCGGTGCGCCGCGAGGTGCTCGACCATCCGAAGAACCGCGCGGCGATCGAAGACGAATGCTCGACGTGCCACATGCCGATGCAGCGCTTCGCAGTGCACGCGGCGGGCGGCCAAGGCAAGGTGTTCACACGCTTCCCTTCGCTGGGAGGAACGGATCCGCTCGACAGTCTTTCCGCCGACGGTGTGTCCTGTACCATGTGTCATCAGATTCAAAAGGACCGTCTCGGCGAGCGATCGAGCTTCAACGGCGGTTTCTCCATCGATACCGTGACGCGTGTCGGCCAGCGGCCACTCTTCGGTCCTTACGATGTGGATCGCGGACACACGACGGTCATGCACTCCTCCAGCGGCTTCATTCCGACGGAGGCCGGGCACATTCGCGAGTCCGAGCTGTGCGCGACCTGCCACACGCTTTACACGAAGACGCTCGACTCTGCGGGGAAAGAGATCGGCGAGCTGCCGGAGCAGATGCCCTTTCTCGAGTGGCGGCACAGTGCCTACCGCACGGAGCGAAGCTGTCAGTCGTGCCACATGCCCCGCGTCGTCGCGGAGGGCGACAGCGTTCCGATCACGGCAGTACAGGGGCCGCCGCGTCCCGATGTGCGGCGCCACTGGTTCCCCGGCGGAAACTTCCTCGTGCTCGGCATGCTGAACCGCTACCGAGGAGAGCTGGCCGTCGAGGCGCTGCCGTCCGAGCTCGACGCCGCTGCGCTCGAGACGCGGCATCTTCTTGCGCAGGCTGCGCGCGTGCAAGTCAGCGCGGGACCGGTCGACGCGGGACACGTGGACGTGGACGTCATTGTGACCAACCTGAATGGCCACAAGCTGCCGTCGGCCTACCCGTCTCGTCGCGCGTGGCTGCACGTGACGGTACGCGACCGATCGGGCGCCACGGTGTTCGAGTCGGGAGCGCTTACGACGGAGGGCCGCATCGTCGGGAATGACAACGACGACGATCGCACGAAATACGAGCCGCACTATCGCGAGATCACACACCCCGACCAGGTGCAGATCTACGAGTCGATCCTGCAGGACCAGCACGGCAAGGTGACCACCGGACTCCTGTCGGCCGTGCGCTACGTCAAGGACAACCGCCTCCTGCCGCGCGGTTTCGACAAGGCGACGGCAGACCACGACATCGCCGTGCAGGGCGATGCGGCAAGCGATCCGGCGTTCGTCGGCGGCTCTCACCGAACTCGCTATCGCATCGACGTCGACCGGACGCGCGGTCCCTTCCAGGTCGATGCGGAGCTCTGGTATCAACCAGTTGGCTATCGCTGGGCACATAACCTCAGCCTCCAGCGCTCGCCGGAGACAGACAGGTTCGTCGAATACTATGGGTCAATGGCTAGTGCCTCGGGGATCGTGCTTGCGAAAGACGGCTTGACCGTGCGTTGAGACCACGCGGCCGGCGTGCGACGTGTCGCACGCCGGGCCCTCGTTTAATGCTTTGCCGCCGACGGTGTGTCGGCAGGATTGACGTACGTCATCGCGAACGGCCCGAGCGCATGCACCTGCACGATGGTCGGTCCTTCGGTGACCGCGAAATGAGCGCCATTCGCGGGCGCCGTGACGAAGCCGCCCGACTTGAGCATCGTGGTCTTGCTCGCGTCGAACACACCGCCCATGCCTACGCGGAACGTTCCGCTGATCACGGTCACGTGCTCGTCGGTCGGATGCGTGTGCGGCGGAATCCTGTAACCACTGGGCATTTTGAGGCGAATCGTGAATAGCCCAGTTCCCGAGGGATTGCCCTGCATCACGGCCATCTGCGCGCCGGCCGGGAAGACTGCTGGCGCTGGGCCGAACTCGGGCTCGGGTTGCGTTGCTTCCGTGGGTGATTGTGCGCAAGCCGCGCCCGCAGCAACGGTAAGAAAAACAGCAATTGCAGTCATGAGTCGCATGTCGGTATCTCCACTATAAAGCAGTCATCAATCCGCTCGACATTCGCCGGCGGTTCGTGGAGAGCAGGATGTCGAAGAGTGGCTAAGCGTTCAAACCCCGCTGACCATTCAGCCGTACACGGATCCCAGAACGATGAGGACCGCGAGGGCGAGCATGCCGGCGGCCGGCGCGGATTTCCGTAGCGGGTCGTGAATCCTGAAGTGCATCGCCAGCGCGCCGAGCATGAGCACGCTGATGAGCAGCGCCGCAGGAATGACCAGCAGACGGTACCAGATTCCGGCGATAAGCGCGAGCGCTGCGCCCACCTTGAGGACACCGACGACGACGACCATCCATGCGGGCAGGCCGTACGCGGCGAACTCTTGGCGCATGTTCCTCGCGTCGGCACCTCGATATCCTGTGCTTCGGTTGGCGCGGAGCAGCCAGACGTTCAGCAGGCCGAGCGCCGCCACGATCTGGAGGATGATAATGAGAGAACCCATCGGCGTTACCATCGCGTTTGAGGTGAGCGAACCGTTCAGCATTGCCACATCTTTGGCCTCAAGGAGAAAAAATGCAACCCAGCATCATGATTGCGGCCGCCTTGTCGAGCACCTCCTTCCTCCTGTACGGCGCGAGCCTGTTTCGGCTCGCGCGCGATGGTGGCCGAGTTCGAGCGTTACCATCTCGCACCGTATCGGACCCTCACGGGCGCTCTGGAGATGGCGGCGGGGGCAGGACTGCTCGCCGGTCTCCGCTTTCGGCCTTTGCTGCTCCTCTCCGCCGGCTCGCTCGCGGGAATGATGCTCGGCGCGATCGTCGTGCGGCTGCGCGTGCGTGATCCCCTTGGTGTCGGCCATTCCAGCCGTGCTTCTCCTCTTTCTGGACCTGTTCATCCTGTTGGCTGCCGCGCGCTGGAACCGCGCTGAAACATTTCCGCCTTGCCGCGCCTTGATTCGCTGTGCGCGATCGCCGCGCGTCGACACCCACCTGACCCTTACGATCTTCTCTCATGATGCCACGCCGCAACCTTCGCCGCCGTGCCGGGCTGACCATTCTCGCCGCCGCCTTCGCCTCCTTCCTCCTGTCCGTCACGCTGTGGTTCACGGGGAGCCACGAACAGGGACTGTTCGTTGGGTTGTGGGTGCCGTCCATCCTCTCGTTCGGATGCGTCGCCCTCCTTATTAGCGGTGACCGGCTTGAATAGCCTTGGCCTGTTCGTCGTCGGAGTCGTGGTCACCATTCCAGCGGCGACCGTTATCCTTGCTCTGGTGTTCGCCGCCGGCATCGATGATCGAGCGGAGAAAAAGCTTTTGGCAAGTCGCGAGCCGGTAACGACGCCGTCGCAGCAGGCGGAGTGAAGCGCACGTTCCTAGTCGTCGGGCATTCGAGCGGTATCGGACTCGCACTCACTCGGCTGGCCCTGGAGGCGGGCCACGCGGTAATTGGGCTTTCGCGACGCGCCTCGGGCATCGTCATGCCCGGCCTGAGCGAACGGCAGGCCGATGTGCTCGAGGTCGATTTCGAGTCGCTGAGCCTGCCGGCCGCCCTCGACGGCGTCGCGTATTGTCCGGGAAGCCTGAATCTCAAGTCCTTCACGGCCCTCCGGGAAACGGACTTCCTGAACGACTTCCGCGTCTCCGCACTCGGTGCGGTGCGCGTGCTCCAGGCGACAGCGAACGCCCTCAAGGCGGGACGGCAGCCCAGCGTCGTGCTCTTCAGCACCGTCGCGGTGCGTCAGGGCATGCCCTTTCACGCCTCGATCTCGATGGCCAAGGGCGCCGTGGAAGGACTCACTCGCTCCCTCGCGGCGGAATGGGCACCACGGATCCGCGTCAATGCCGTGGCGCCCTCGCTGACGAACACGCCGCTCACCGCGCGCCTCCTCGCAAGCGAGGAGCGAGTGCAGGGGAGCCGGGACCGTCACCCGCTCCGGCAGATCGGGCAGCCCGACGACGTCGCCGCGACGGCGCTGTTCCTCCTCGGCGACCAGTCGCGGTGGATCACGGGCCAGGTCTGGGGAGTGGACGGAGGCATGTCCACCCTGCGCGCGTAACGCCGAACGCGTCTCGCCGATACGCCGCGCCAGCGCCCGGAGCGGCGGGCCGTCGCGAGATGCTGCTTGGCGGTGAGTAGCGCGTCGTGAGATCCGCGATGCGCTCGTCGATGGTCGTGTGCTGCTGCGAGTCCGGTGGGAGATAGCGGAGCGCTTCGCGCCACTGCTCGCGCGCGATCTCGAGGTTCCCCGCCACGCGCGCCGCCTCGGCTCTCGCCGCGAGCGTCTTCAGCTACTCTGCGAACAGGAGCGCGCCACACGCGGGACATACCACCGCGTGCGGCGCGAGTTCGGTGCCACAACTCGTGCAGCGTGAGAATCGGCAGTGCGGGAAGCATCACGATCGCCGATGCGAGCGATCCCACGGTGCCATATCGATAGGAGAGCGGAGCGTATGCGAGCCCCACCGCGAGATGGGCTCCGGCGGCTTCGTTTACATGATCCTCGTCGCGATTCTCGCCGCCGTCATTCTCCTGTGGCTCGAGCGACTCATCTCGGGCAATAGCGGACACCAGCTGTAGCTCGCTAGGGAAGCTCCGCGCTCACGTACGGCTTCACCCCCACCGCCGCGTAGAGCTCCTTCGGATCGAAGCGGATCCCATCCTTCACGACCATCACCGACTTTCGTACGTCGCTGATGTTCGTGGTCGGATCGCCATCGATGAGCACCATGTCCGCCACCTTGCCCACGGCGATCGACCCGCGGTCCTTCTCGTGGTGCATCACGCGCGCTGCGCCGATCGTCGCGATCTCGAGCACCTTGGGCGCGGGGATTCCAGCCTGCGCGTAGAGCTCGAGCTCGCGCAGGAGCTGGAAGCCCACCGGCCCGTTATCCGTCCCCGCCACGATCGGCACGCCGGCGTCGTACATCACCTTCACGATCCCCTTCATCTCCTCGAAGGAATCGCGATAGCGCTCGTTCATTCCGGGCGGCACCGGGAGCCCTCCGCCGTAAAAGCCGCGCTGCACCTGCGGTGGCATCCGGTCCGCGATCATCGCCTGGTTCGGATCGACCCTTCCCGGCCGCGCGGTGAACATTCCTTCGAACGTCGTGAGCGTGGGGTCGATGTCCGTGCCGTGCGACTTAAAGAGCGCGACGAGCTCGCGCACGCGCGGCGAGTCGAGATCGAGATCCTTCCCCGCGGCGCCTACGGCGGTGAACCGCGCCATCGTCCGCGTGTCCTTCACCGTATCCATGAAGTTGAGCAGCAGCATGTTCGCGTGCTGCACCTCGTCGAAGCCGAGGGTGACGACCTGCGATGCGGTCATGAAGGCGGGCACGTGGCCGCTCACACGCAACCCCTTCGCGTGCGCCTCCGCGATGATGGCGGGCACGAGCTCGGGCTTCATCGAGCTGTACACCTTGATCTGCTCGTAGCCGTGCGCCGCGTACCAGTCGACATCCGCGCGCGCCGTCGCTTCATCGTCGGCGAGCAGCCCCGTCGGTACCTGATAGGGACCAGAGCCATCGATGAGTCCCGCGAGCATCAGCCGCGGACCAAAGAGCGAGTCCGCGGCAAACTGCCGCTGCAGCGCGAGCACCGAAACGGTGTCGTTCCCCATGTCGCGCGCGTTCGTTACGCCGGCCGCGATCTGCATGAGTCCATCGTCGCCGGCCTGCATGTGCACGTGCATGTCCCAGAGCCCCGGGATCAGCATCTTGCCGGCCGCGTCGATGACCGTCGCGCCCTCGGGGATCTTCACCTTCCCATCCGATCCGACCGCGGTGATGCGATCGCCGGTCATCACGACCGTCTGTCGCTTGCGCACCGCCTGCGTCTCGGCGACGAACAGCCGTGCGTGGCGAATCACGAGCGCGCCGGCCGGCCTGTGTGACAGCTCGCGCGCAAGACGCGCATATCGCTCGCTGCGTGCCTTGTCTTGCGCCTCGATCATCGCCGGCACTCCCGACTCCCATCCCGCCGGCACGACGCTCGACCACGCCGACACCGATGCGAAGTGCTCGCCGCTGTCGTCGAGCCAGAGCGGGAAGGGGGAGAACCCAAGTCCGCCGATGTCGTACCGTACAACGTGCACCGGCTTCCCGCGCACCGTGATCGTCATCTCGCCGGACTTCATCACTCCCGCGAGCCCGTTCGGCAGCAGCGGTATCCGCCCGCCCTGCGCGAGCGCCGCCTTGATCAGCAGCTGCGATCCCACCGGCGACTCGGCCGCCGCTACGTAGTATGCGCGGCCGGCATCCTGACGAGTACCGTGCTCGCTTGCGTTCTTCCAGGTGGCGGTGTTCCCGCTCCAGTTGAAGCTTTCGTCAACGCTGTCCTTCAAATAGCCGTGGCCGATGATCGAGAGCGACGACGGCACACTCGAGGCGCCGACGTGCAGCTCCGCCTCCTCGTGCGGCCCGCGTCCGCGATCGTTGTACTCGTAGACGGAGTGCAGCTCGTTCTTCGACGTCCACCACTCGCGATATTCGCCGGCGGGGCGTCCGGAGAACAGCACCACGTAACGCGAGGTATCTGCCGCTTGCTGCGCGCGCCCGTGTGCAAGCGGAATGGACACGAGCGTGAGCGCGATGCCGAACCAGCGACTGAGAAACACGGTGCCTCCGGTGGGTAATTCCAACCAGAGGCAACGATACGAGTGCGCCTTCGCGGCAGCAAGCGACAAAAATCGTTGGCCGCCATGCGTAACGCGTGTGCCGGCCGTAACTTTTCGTCAGACGTCTTCGGCTCGCATTCGGCACGCATTCGGCCTCTCTGTCCACGAATCACCATGTCATCGCTCCGTCCGCTGCTCAGCGCTGTCACCATCTGCAGCATCGTCGTCGCGCCGCTCTGTTTGAGCGCGCAGGACACCTCCCTGCTCCCCGCGCGCGTCGACTCGATTGCCGCTGCGGTGCTCGCGAGCACCGGCGTTCCAAGCGCATCCGTCGCCGTCGTCATGCACGGACAGCTCGCGTACGCACAGGCGTACGGTGCTGCAAAGCTCGACCCGCACATGGCGGCGACGCGCGACATGCAGTACGGGATCGGATCGATCAGCAAACAGTTCACCGCCGCCTGCGTGCTCCTTCTTCAACAGGAGGGGAAGCTCGCGCTCGATGATCCCGTCTCGAAGTACGTGCCAGGCCTCATGCGTGGAAACGAGGTTACGATCCGCCAACTTCTCTCCCACACCTCCGGCTACCAGGACTTTTGGCCCCAGGACTATGTGCCGCCGGCGATGGAGAAGGCGATCACGCCACAGGGAATTCTCGACCACTGGGCGAAACAGCCACTCGACTTCGAGCCGGGCACGCGATGGCAGTACAGCAACACGAACTTCGAGATCGCGGCACTCATCGTCGAGAAGGCGAGTGGCAAACCCTTCTTCGAGTTCGTGCGTACGCGCATTCTCGACCCACTCGGCATGAAGAGCGCGGTCGACTTCGATGCGAAGGGTCCGACCGCCGTGCAGCCCGTCGGCTACATGCGCTACGGGCTCGGACCGCCGCGCCCCGCTACATCGACCGGGCCCGGATGGATGTACGGCGCGGGGGAGCTCGCGATGACCGCGAGCGATCTCGCGAAGTGGGACATCGCTATGATCCGGCAGTCGCTCCTGAAGCCGGAATCGTGGCGCACGATGCAGACCACCGTTCTGCTGAAGAACGGCGTCAGCGCGAACTACGGGCTCGGCGTGGATGTCGACATGTCGGGCGGCCATCGCACGATCGAGCACAGCGGCGAGGTCGGCGGCTTCACGGCCGAGAACATCGTCTATCCGGATGATAGCGCTGCGGTCATCGTCCTCACGAATCAGGACGCCGCGCCCGCCTCATCGCTGATCGCAGACGGCATCGGCCGCTCGCTGTTCACCAGCGAGGACGCCGACACGCAGAGCCGCACCGCGCGCGCTCGCGCGATCTTCGAGGGGCTGCAACACGGAACGATCGATCGCTCCTTCCTCACCGCCGACGCCAGCGCGTACTTCAGCGCGCAGGCGCTCGCCGATTTCAAGGCAACCCTCAGCCCGCTCGGCGCGCCGACCGCGTTCGTGCAAACGGGGCAACACGAGCGAGGGGGAATGCTCGAGCGAATCTATCGCGTCACTTTCGCCGGTCGTGCGCTACGCGTGTGGACGTACGAGTTGCCCGACGGGAAGCTGGAGCAATATCAGCTGTCCCCCGCCGGTTGACGTCGGGGGTCTCGCTCGCCTTGGCGATGCCGCGCAGCATCCCGCCGAAGATCAATCCGTGCACGGGCATGAGCGCGTACCAGTAGAGCAGCCCCGCGAGCCCGCGGGGCTCGAAGATCGCGGTCTGTCTGATCGTGCTCCCGGCGCCGTGCGGCGTCACCTCGAATTGCAGCCACGCGCGTCCCGGCACTTTCATCTCGGCGCGAAGGCGCAGAAGCCGGTCTCGCTCCAGCGCCTCGACGCGCCAGAAGTCGAGCGCGTCGCCCGTGCGCAGTGTGTCCGGGTGACGGCGCCCGCGCCGCATCCCGGCGCCCCCCACCAGCAGATCTGCCGCGCCGCGCAGCTGCCAGAGCCAATCGCCGTAGTACCAGCCGGTCGCGCCACCGATGCGCTCGATCGATCGGAACGCCGCCGCCGGTGATTCCGCGACGCTCGCCTCGCGCGAATCCACCAGACGCGATCCACCTTCCGCCTCCGCGTGCGTCTGTGTGCTGCCGAGCGAGGACGCCGCATCCGACCAGCGCGTCTCGGCGAACTCGCGGTCTTCGTTGCGCATCGCCTGCGCGATCGCGGCGCTCATCCCGCGCGGATGAATCTCGGGAAAGAGCTGCGCGGCGAGCGGCGACTTTACGATGGTCTCGTTGCGCACGCTGTCGATGAGCTTCGCGCCGACGCGCGCGTACACGGGCGTGATGAGCCCGAGCCAGCGGCTGGAGAGCCACGGCGTCAACACCGGCACCCTCACGAACCACCGCTTCAGCCCACGCTGCTTCGCGTACTCGCGCATGATGTCGAGATACGACAGCTGCTCCGAACCGCCGATCTCGATGATCGTATTCTTTGCGATCGGGATGTTCGCGACTCCAACGAGATAGGCGAGCACGTCGTCCACCGCGATCGGCTGCGTACGCTGACTGACCCAACGCGGAATGAGCATCATCGGCAGCCGCTCGACGAGCGCGCGCACGAGCTCGAAGGAGAGACTCCCCGAGCCGATGATCACCGAGGAGCGCAGCTCCACCGTCGTCACTCCGCTTTCGCAGAGGAGACGCCCGACTTCCTGGCGGCTTTCGAGATGCTCCGAGAGATTCGCGCTGCGTCCGAGACCGCCGAGGTAAATGATGCGCTGCACGCCGGCCGCGGCAGCCGCGCGCGCGAAGTTGCGCGCTCCCTCGCTCTCCTCGCGGGCGAAGCCGTCGCCCGACGCCATCGCGTGGATGAGATAGTAGGCGGTGTGCACGCCAGCGAGCGCGTCAACGAGCGACGGCGCATCGCAGACGTCGCCGCGCACGATCTCGACGTCGGGCTCCGCACTGGTGCGAGCGTCGTCGGGACGCCGCACCATGCAGCGTACCCGATCGCCGCGCTCGTGCAGCTCGCGCACCAGGCGGCCGCCGATGTATCCGGTGGCGCCGGTCACGAGCACGAGGGGCTTCATTCCGTATTCCGGTCGGCGCGAAGCTCGGCGAGCAGTCCGGAGACGGTCGATTCGACGCGGACGCCGATTGCAGAAAGCTCTCTCGAGAGCATCGTCGCACCCGCGCCGCCGGCGAGCAGCGTGATGTCGCCCGGGATGCGCTCGCGCAGCTCTCGCATCTCGCGGATGACGCTCTCGCTGTCCTCTACATAGACGATGCTCACGGCGACGAGGCCCGCATTTGCAGCGATCGCGGATGCCGCGAGCTCCGAAGCGGGGAGATTGCCACCGAGGTAGAGGACGTTCCACCCTTCGAGCGCGGCGGCCGCGCCGACGAGCGACGCGCCGATGGCGTGACGCTCGCCGGCGACCGTGGCGACGAGCACCGTCGGCGCGCCAGCGCGATTCGTGAACGCGCGCATCATCGCCATGACGATATCGTGGAGCGACGATGTGACGAGAGGCTCGTGCGCGGGCGAGAGACGGCCCGCGTGCCACTCGTCACCCACGCGGCGGAGCAGTGGCGCAGCAACGGTCTCGAGAAATGCGGGCATCCCCATCACGACTGCAGCGCGGCGCAGCGCCTCGTCGAGCGCGGACGCGTCGAGCATGCGCGCGAGCGAGAGTGACGCACCAACGACATCTCCCGGATCATACGCCGAGCTCGGGATGGGGACGCGAGCCTTCCGCGCGAGATCGTCCTCGGTGATCAGCAGCTCGAGCGCGTTGGTCGAGAGCTTCGCGACGCGACTGATGCTTCGCCCACCGCGCATCGCGGCCTGTATGCGTATGAGACGGTGTACGTCCTCATCGGTGTAGAGCCGCAGTCCGGCGGGATCGCGAAGCGGCGTGACGACGCCGTATCGTCGCTCCCAGACCCTGAGCACATCCTGCGAAAGCCCAGTACGCTCGGCGACCACGGCGATCGGATGTCGGAGGTCGGACTCTGGGAGGGTGGTCGTGGCCGTCATGCGTTGAATCTACACTCTGTCTAAGAACTGTCAAGGCAAATACGTCGACAACCTTTCGACAGCGGCATTCTCCTTGCTTAGGTATCTTCGTGAGTAGATCAACCACATTCGCGGGCTTTCGTTGCCGCTCAAGCTTTCCGAGGAATACGAACCATGAAGAATCTCGATGTAGTTGCCGCGGTGCTGCTCGTCGTCGGCGGTCTCAATTGGGGGCTCGTCGGCGCTGCGAACTTTGATCTCGTCGCCACGATCTTTGGCGTGATGTCGCCGCTGAGCCGGATCGTGTATGTGCTGGTTGGGCTGGCCGCGATCTATCAGGCTTTGCAGTGGAAGGGAATCCAGCGACGCTGGCTCGCGACGTCGCGCGCGCACGCGTGATCCACTCTGCGGTGCGCGGCCGAGACATCCGCGCGCCGCGAGTGGCGTCTCATTAGATCCACGTAACAATCATTACCGGGCGCACTGACCCTGCGTCCCAAGAGGTGGATACTCCGCATTTCCATCTCTTTCCGCTCAACAATGAACAATTGGTCGGTTCGGACCCGCATCATCGGCGCTTTCGCGGCCGTGATCGCCATCATGGGAGCGATTGGCGCCGTCAGCTATTTGGGGCTACGAACAATTCGCGGGGAGGCAATTCGAATTGAAAACGACGTACTTCCCGGCGTCGTAATTTCGGCAAAATCGCAATCGCTTGCGCGAGAGTTGCTCCTCGCCGTCACCGCTCACGCGAGTGCGGGTAATGCGCGCCTCAAACAACAATCGACTGATCGTATCGAGAATCTCCTGCGTGTCGCCTCGCAGAACGATGAGGACTATCGCAGGACGATCATCGACGAAAGCGATCGGAAGCTGTTTGGCGCGATGCACGACGCGCGCGATCGATTTGCTGCTGCCTATCAGGCGGCCGTCGCGGACAACCAGATCACCGACACCGAGCTCTCCGCGACGCTGCGCCCGACGCTCGAGGAGTATGTAAAGCTCAGCGATTCGCTCTTCGAGTTGAACCGCAGCCAGGGCGTGGATGCGTCGGTCCAGATCACAGCCTCGGCCGACAGATCGCTGTGGACGCTGGGTCCCTCCCTCATCGTCGCCACTATAGTTGCGGTGCTCTGCTCGTGGATGCTCGTGCGATTGATTCAGAGCGCCCTCGCGCGATTGATGTCCGTGACTTCGGTGATGAGCGCGGGTGACTTTCGGCAGCGAGTGCAGATCGTCAGACGCGATGAGTTGGGTCTGCTGAGCGAGGGAATCAACCAAATGGCGGATGACCTCACGGGACTGATCGGTCAGGTGCAGGAGTCGGGAGTCCAGGTGAACAGCTCCGCAACGGAAATCGCGGCGACGTCGAAGCAGCAGCAAGCGACGGCGACCGAGATCGCTGCGACGACGGCGGAGGTTGGGGCTACCGCGTCTCGCATTTCCGAGACGTCGAAGGAGCTGGTGAGGACGATGACCGAGCTCGCAGCGGTCGCAGATGAGACCTCCACTCTCGCGGAAGGTGGACAGGGCGGACTGCAACGCATGGAATCGACGATGGGTCAGATCGGCGCGGCGTCCGATCTCATCAATTCCAGACTGGCACTCTTGAGCGAGAAAGCGGCGAACATCAGCATGGTGGTGACGACGATCAACAAGGTCGCCGACCAGACAAACCTGCTTTCACTCAATGCGGCGATCGAGGCAGAGAAGGCGGGCGAGCACGGGCGCGGGTTTGCGGTCGTTGCGCGCGAGATTCGCCGGCTCGCCGATCAGACCGCGCTTGCGACGTTCGATATCGAGCAGATCGTCAAGGAAATGCAGTCTGCGGTCTCGGCGGGAGTCATGGGTATCGACAAGTTCGCGGATGAAGTGCGTCGCGGTCGCGAAGCCATCACCGATGTCACTACGCAACTTGCCGAGATCATAGGCCAGGTCCAGACACTTCCACCGAGCTTCGATGCCGTAACCCAGGGTGTGCAATCGCAATCGATCAGCGCGGCGCAGATCAGCGAGGCGCTGGCGCAGCTGAGCGTGGCCTCACAGCAGACGGCCGATTCGCTGCGTCAGTCCAATAGCGCCATCGAACAGCTCAACACTGCCGCGCGCGGTCTGCAGAGCGGAGTCTCGCGCTTTACACTGGCGGCGTGAGCATACGTCGCGGCAAGAAATAGAAGTGCGACGAAGAGCGAGCTCCGACGTTGCCATTAGAAGGGTGTAAGAAACTTTACGGCTCTCATTGGAACAGCGTCTTTCTAATGCAGAAGCTTTGCTCTCCCCAACAGTCGCCATCCAAAGATGAAATCCTGGTCAGTTCGTTCGCGAATCATCGGCGGCTTTGCCGCCGTGATCGCCATCATGATCGCGCTCAGCGGACTGAGTTTCGTAGGTCTGCGAGCGATCAGGCGGCAGGCGACGCAGATCGAAAAAGACGTCTTTCCGGGAGTTCTCATCTCTGCGAGATCGCAGGCGCTCGCGAGAGAGCTTCAACTTGCGATCACGAGCCACGCCGCGGCCTCGACCGTGCAGGAGCGTCGGATCGCCGTGGATAGCATCGAACAGCTCCTCAGGACTGCAGCGGAGGTCGATGAGGCCTATCGTGCTACGATCGTAGAAGAAAGCGACAGGCAGCTCTTCGACGCCATGCGCGCGTCTCGCGAAAAGTTCGTGGCGGCCTATCGGGACGCTTCGACTGACGGTGTGCTGACTGACGTCGAGTTGCGTTCACATCTCCGGCCACCGCTCCAGGATTACATCCGCCTCAGCGATTCTCTTTTCGAGTTGAATCGAAAGCAAGGCGCGGCCGCCACGACGACGATCGCTGAGACGACCAATCGAAGCTACTGGGCGCTTGGTCCGGCGCTCCTGCTCGCGATATTCATCGCCGCAATGTTTTCGGCATTGCTCGTGACTGATGTGTCGCGCCTCATTGGACAGGTGCAGAAATCCGGCGTGCAGGTGAACAGCTCGGTCACCGAAATTTCGGCCACCTCGAAACAGCAGCAGGCGACAGTCACAGAGATAGCCGCAACGACAGCCGAAGTTGGTGCGACCGCATCCCGCATCTCGCTGACTTCGAAGGAGCTCGCGCGCACGATGGCGGATCTCTCGGAGGTGTCGGATCAGACCTCGGCACTCGCGCAGGGTGGGCACGGCGGACTTCTGCGGATGGAATCCACGATGGGCCGGATTGGAGCGGCGTCCGATCTCATCAATTCCCGGTTGGCGCTGCTCAGCGAGAAGGCCACGAATATCGGCATGGTGGTAACGACCATCAGCAAGGTTGCCGATCAGACGAACCTGCTCTCGCTCAACGCCGCCATCGAGGCCGAAAAGGCAGGCGAGCACGGACGTGGCTTTGCGGTCGTCGCGCGAGAGATTCGGCGGCTCGCTGACCAGACAGCGATTGCCACCTCGGATATCGAGCAGATCGTCAAGGAAATGCAGAGCGCGGTGTCGGCGGGCGTGATGGGTATCGACAAATTCGCCGATGAAGTGCGGCGCGGGCGTGAGTCGATCTCCGAGGTGACTGCGCAGTTGACCGAGATCATTGGGCAGGTTCAATTGCTGCCCCCAAGCTTCGAATCTGTGAACGAAGGCGTACAATCCCAATCGATCAGTGCGGCGCAGATCAGCGAAGCGCTCGCCCAATTGAGCATGGCGTCGCAGCAGACGGCGGACTCCCTCCGTCAATCGAGCATGGCCATCGATCAGCTCCACGAGGCATCGCGCGGACTGCAGAGCGGTGTCGAGCGATTCTCACCAGCTACATGATGATGCTCGCGTCGACGTTGTACCTGGAGATTCGCCTGGGCGTGGATCGCTACGCGATCGATGCCGGCGACGTCGTCGAGGTCCTTCCTCTCGTCCGAATCAAGGAGCTCCCCGGCGCGCCGGCGGGATGCGCCGGCATCATGACCTATCGCGGAGATCCGATTCCGGTAATCGATCTCGGCTTGATCGCACTCGGGACTCCCACACCCGCGCGCATGATGACCCGAATAGTCATCGCTGCTTACGAGAGCAGCGATGCCGAGGCGGATTCAATTCTTCTCGGACTACTCGTACCCGAGGTGATTCAGGCCTCGTACCACGACCCAAATCGCTTTCAGATTGCGAGTGTGGCCAATGACGGCGCGCCGGCTCTTGGGCCTGTCATGACGACTGCTGATGGAGTTCTGCAGCTCGTTTCCATTTCCGCACTTCTCGACGATGACCTTCGCGACGCGCTGCGTCGCTCCGAGCACACCGTATGAGCGAGCCGAACGGATCCTCACCGGAGCTGTCAGCCATCGAGGAAACTCTTCGCGCTGAGATAGGACTGGATCCGGCAACGGTCGGCAGCTCCCTCGTTAGCCGCGCAGTGCTGCGTCGCATGGAGAAACGCGGGTTGCAGTCAATGACGACGTACGCGAGTCGGCTGCTCGAGGACGCTCGCGAGCTTCAGGATCTCGTAGAAGAGGTCATCGTTCCCGAGACGTATTTCTTTCGTGAGTTCGACGCGATTGCGGCCGTCACCGCTCGCGCCCTGGCGGCGACGAGTACGAACGCCGACTCCTTTCGGGTACTAAGCGTACCTTGCTCCACCGGCGAGGAGCCGTATTCCATCGCGATTGCCATGCTCATGGCCGGCGTGCGGTCCGACGCGATCGCCATCGACGCAATGGACGTAAGTCACGAAGCTGTGAGGCGCGCCACGCTGGGAGAGTTCCGCGATGGCTCTTTCCGCGGGGAAGCCGGCGGTTGGAAGGGATTCTTCGAGAAAAGCTCACGGGGGTGGGAAATCGACTCCTCCGTCCGTGCCCTCGTGCGGGCGCAGCATGGCAATCTCGTAGCCGAGAGCTTTCGGCCGCCGCGTCAGCAGTATGACGCCATCTTCTGTCGGAATCTTTTCATCTATTTCGATGCTGAGTCGCAGTCGCGCGCGTTGCGGAACCTCGCTCCGTTCCTCGCTCCGGATGGGGTGCTCGCAGTAGGTGCTGCGGATGCGTTCGCCCTGCGTCGTGCCGGGTACGAGCCGCTGCCTGGGCAGGAGCGGACATTCCTTTTTCGGCGGAGCCTTTCGCCCGTCTCGACCGACATGCCGCTGGCCGCGCCAGCTGGTGTGCGACCCCGAGCGCGCGTCTCGCACACGCCGGAATCCCGGTATCGGCAATCATCACAGAAGGAACCGCCACGGCGCGCTAACGCCGTGGCCCGCGCGACAGCATTCGTCGCGCGCGCTTCTCTGCCACAACCCTCGGCGCAGGGTGAGGTTCTCCGACTGTCGAACGAGGGGCGTTTCGCTGACGCACTCACCGCGGGGGAGCGCATCATTCGCGATGGCGATGTGTCCGCTGGGCTTCTGTCGTTGATGGGTATCCTGCACGCTGCGCTCTCTGATCTCCACAGCGCAGAAGCCTGCTACCGTCGTGCACTCTTCCTGAATCCAGCCGATGAGGACGCACTGCTCCATCTCTCGTTGCTCCTCCAGCAGCGCGGCGAGACGGTGCTCGCTGAGAGACTACTCTCGCGTGCCCGACGCTCCTTCGACACTCGCGTTCCGGCTGCGACATGACGGTGCGCGAGCATGCCGACACCGAGATCGCTGCAGTCGAAAGCGGAGACTGTGGCGCGTCCGCGAACGACGCGATCGCAAGTGCAACGGCGTATTACGCAGCTCGCCGCGAACTCGACGATATCGCGCGGAGCTCTTGCTTCGTGTTCCGCCTCGGCTCGGAGTGGCTGGCCGTTCCGGCCGGAATGCTCGATGAAGTCATCGCACAGCGGCCGACACATGCGCTCCCGCACCGTCGGGGGCACGCGGCGGTCGGATTGGTGAGCGTCCGCGGCGACATCGTCGTTCATGTGTCGCTCGCCGGCCTGCTTGGCATCTCCGACGATAGCGCGACGCATGCCGATCGGCGCGTGCACGCCGTACCGCGAGTGGTGGTCGTAGCTGATGACCGCGGCCGGCTCGCCTTCACCGCCGATGAGGTGCTGGGTTTCCACAGCTATGCCCCCGCGACACTCCGTCCGGTGCCCTCGACTCTCGCCCAGGCGATACGGTCGTACGCGGTTGCGATGCTGGCCGTCGGAGATCGTGTGGTCGGAGTCCTCGATGGAGCGTCGATGGTTGCCTCGCTTTCGCTCTTGCTCTCGTGAGCATCAGGGACCGTTCGCTCCTGCAACTGTTCGCGACCGAGGCGGAGACGCAGCTTCGGAAGCTCAGTGATGGGTTGGTGGAGCTGGAGGCGCGGCCCTCGCCGGTCGCGCTGGAAGAGATCATGCGCGCGGCGCACTCGTTGAAGGGCGCCGCACGGATCGTAGGGCACACTGGCGTCGCGGAAATTGCCCATGAGCTGGAAGAGTGCTTCGTTGCAGCCCAGGAGGGCCGCCTCGACATCCGCGCGAACGACATAGATGTCTTGCTGGCGGCCGTCGATGCCTTGACCGCCAGCGCACGCGCCGACCCCGAGGCCGCCTTGTCGCCGGACCTTGCGCACGCGCATCGCGAGATGCTGTCGGCGCTTCAGTCCATCGTGCGCAACGGAACGTCGGTCGCTTCGCCGAGGAGGCAGGATGCTTCCACCGCTCTTTCCGCGCCGCGCGTAGCGCGACGCGAAGAGACGCGGGCCGACGGCGATCGCCTGCTGACGCTCGCGAGCGAAGCGCTCGTCGCCTCACGCGCTCTCGCAGCGCATGTCGAAGATGATGGCCGGGATCGATGGGCAGATCAGGACGTGGAGCGCGCGTTTCATGGCGTGCGCGCAGCGTTCGCTCACCTTCGCGCGGGAGATGCACCCCCTGCACTCGCTGCGTTGCAGGGTGCTGTCGCTACCGCGATGGGGAGGCGACACGAACGCGCGTTCGCTCTCGATTCCGTGAGCCAGCGCGTGACGAACGCGGTGTCGCAGCTCTACGATGGCGTTCTCGACGCGCGCATGCTTCCCTTTGCCGACGGCATCGTCGGCCTTCCGCGGCTCGTGCGCGACACTGCACGCGAACTTGGAAGAGAGGTCGACTTGATCACGGCGGGCGATGCAACTCCGGTCGATCGTGAGGTACTGCGACGCCTCGAGGCGCCGCTCGGACATTTGCTGCGCAATGCAGTCGATCATGGGATCGAACCGACGATGGAGCGTCTGGCTGTCGGCAAACCGTCTCGCGGCACGATCCGAGTGGAAGCGCGGCATGGCGGAGGACGTCTGCTTGTCAGCGTGGAGGACGACGGGCGCGGCGTCGATTTGCCGGGAATCCGTGCTCGCGTCATCGCACGCGGACTGGCAGATGCGAATGTGATCGATGCGATGAGCGAGGGTGAGCTCCTTCACTTTCTGTTTCTCCCCGGCTTCACGATGCGCGATTCGGTCACTCCGATTTCCGGCCGCGGCGTCGGCCTCGATGCGGTGCAAACGAGCATTCGCGAGATAGGTGGCGATGTTCGCCTGGTGCGTCCGCCTTCTGGAGGCACGCGATTCGAGCTTCAGCTTCCGCTCACCCTCTCCGTCATTCGGGCGCTCGTCGTGTCGATCGGCGGCGAGCCCTACGCATTTCCGCTCTCGCGTGTGCATCGGATCACTCGGGTAGCCGATGCCGACACCTCCTCGATCGAGGGACGTCTGCATTTTACGCTCGATGATCGTCATATCGGGCTCATCTGGGCGCATCAGCTGCTCGAGTTGCCCTCCCAGTCTCCAGGCAGCGACATGAGCGTGGTCGTAATCGGGGAGCACGAGCTGGCGTTCGGGTTGGTGGTCGACCGTTTCCTGGGCGAACAGGAGCTTGTCCTCCGCGGGCTCGACGGCCGGTTGAGCAAGGTGCAGGATATAGGGGGCGCGGCCCTTCTCCCCGATGGCTCTCCTGTGCTCGTCCTCGATGTCGATGATCTCATGCGTAGCGCCACGTCGCTCGTCGCCGGCGGCCGCCTGGATCCCATGCGGCCCGCGCCCCTTGCGCCGCTGGTTGCGCGCAAGCGGGTTCTCGTCGTCGACGATTCGCTCACCGTTCGTGAGCTCGAGCGCAAGATGATCGAAGGGCTGGGCTATATCGTCGATGTGGCGGTCGACGGCATGGACGGCTGGAATGCGATGCGCGGCGGTCGGTACGATCTCGTCGTGACCGACGTGGATATGCCTCGCATGGATGGTATCGAACTCGTGACGCTGATCAAGGGGGACGCCGACCTGCGGGCGACACCGGTGATGATCGTGTCCTACAAGGATCGCGATGAGGACAGGCGCCGCGGATTGGACGCGGGCGCAGACTATTATCTCACCAAGGGAAGCTTCTACGACGAAACGATGTTGCGCGCCATCGAGGACTTTATCGGCGGTGCTGCATGAGAATAGCGATCGTCAACGATGATCCGCTGGCAGTCGAGGCGCTCAGGCGAGTGCTGATGACGGTCCCTTCCTACAGCATCGCATGGGTCGCACGCGATGGCGCCGAGTCGGTACGGCGATGCGCAGTCGTACGGCCGGACGTGATTCTCATGGATCTCCTCATGCCGGTAATGGATGGTGTGGAGGCCACGAGACAGATCATGCGGTCGACTCCATGCGCGATTCTCGTCGTGACCGCTGACGTGACCCGCAACACCAGCAGGGTGTTCGCAGCGATGGGCGCCGGCGCGCTCGACGTCGTCATGACGCCGACGCTCGAGCCGAAGATGAGAGAGAGCTCCGCTTCTGCGCTGCTCGCGAAGATTCGCCTGATCGGACAGCTCGGAGTTTCGTACAGAGCCCCTCTATCGCAAGCGATCCCCACCGAAGGATTGCCGACCTCAGTGATCATCGCCATCGGTGCTTCCGCAGGAGGTCCTCCGGCGGTCGCGCAGGTGTTACGGGATTTGCGACCCGAACTAGGAGCAGCCGTGCTCGTGGTTCAGCACGTTGACGCGGAGTTCGTCGACTCGATGGCGGAATGGTTCGACAGCCAGTGTGCGCTCGTCGTGCGAGTCGCGCGCGCGGGGACGACGCCGAAGGCAGGTTGCGTATATCTCGCCGCCGGAAACGCGCATCTGGTTGTTGATTCGAATGGCGCGCTTGCGTACCAGAACGAGCCGGCAAATGCGGCTTACCGTCCCTCGGCCGATGTCCTGTTCTCGAGCATCGCGGTCAACTGGCGAGGTACATCGTACGGCGTCGTGCTGTCCGGAATGGGGCGCGATGGAGCAGCCGGTTTGCTGGAGATGAAAGCTGCTGGGGCGCGTACCATCGCTCAGGATGAGGAGACATCGGCGGTCTTCGGAATGCCACGCGCAGCGGCGGAGCTCGGGGCCGCCAGCGACATACTGCCGCTCGACAAGATCGGACCTTTCCTGAGTCAGCTAACCCCGCGACCCGGCCGCGCATGGTGGGACGCGCGTGCATTGACCACGAGACGATGATGACGCAAGCTCAACCTCTCTCAGAACGCACTGCGCCGCTTTCCGGATCGGGAATGGTGCTGCTCATCGACGATCAGCAGTTCGTCGGTGAAGCGGTGCGACGCCTGCTCGCAGAGGCTGAAGACATCGCCTTTCACTACTGCGAAGATCCGCTGCAGGCGGTCGAGGTAGCGACCCTCATTGCGCCCACGGTAATCCTGCTCGATCTCGTCATGCCTGGCGTCGACGGTCTCGAAATTCTCAGACGTCTGCGCGCAAACCCGACTACAGCCGAAACTCCGATCGTCGTCCTGTCCACGAAGGAGGATGCCGCCGTCAAACGCGATGCATTCGCGTATGGAGCAAGCGACTACCTCGTAAAGCTGCCCGATCGGTTGGAGTTGATGGCTCGCGTGAGATATCACTCGAAGGCGTGCCTGAATCAGCGCCGGCGCAATCAGATCGCCAACGCGCTCAGAGCGAGTCAGCGCTCACTCGCAGAGCGCGTTTCCGAGCTTCAGAGTGCCTTGGAGGAGATCGAATCTCTACAGCAGGCCAAAGCCGACTTCTACTCGATGGTGACGCACGACCTGCGCAACCCCGCTGGCAACGTTCGCGTCGCAACCAAAATCCTTCTCGAGGGAAAAGCCGGGCCGCTGTCGACGAAACAGCGCCAGTTCATCGAGATCGCCGGGAATGCAGGAGAGAAGTTGATGCGGCTGATCACGGACTATCTCGATTTTGCGAAAATCGATGCCGGCTATCTGCGACTGGAACGCACGGCAACGGATCTCGTTGCCTTGGCGCGCCGGGCTGCTGCGAACGTTGAGCTACAGGCAGGAGTCAAGCATCAAACCGTGGAGATCGACCTCCCGGTCGAGCCTCTCCTCGTGGACGCCGACAGCGACAAGCTGGAGCAGGCGCTGGAGAATCTGCTGTCGAACGCGGTGAAGTATACTCCTGACAATGGCACAATCACCTTGTCCCTGGCTTACGACGACGAGCGAGCACGCTTTGGAGTTCGCGATACCGGAGCGGGCATAGATCCGACCCTTATTCCTACGCTCTTCGCGAAATATCATCGGCTGACAGGACAAGCTACGCGCACGACGGGTGGCACCGGTCTCGGGCTGCTAATCGCGAAGGAAATAGTCGAAGCGCATGGCGGTCGGATTACCGTCGAATCCGCCGGTATTGCAGGGCAGGGGACGCTGTTTCTGGTCGACATTCCGCGGTTGGTTCTACTCTCCGAATAGGTGCCGAGCGTTCTGGAATCTCGGCGCGCTGCGCTGCAAGCGGCATGATCATCTTCGCGCGCTCGCAGCGGCGTCAACCGACCATCGCCCTGGCAGATCGCACGAAAAAAGAACGGGCCGGAGAATCCTGCGATTCTCCGGCCCGTTCGTCGTTCACCCGCTCTCGCATCGCGCCCATCGCGCGATGCGAGTCACACCATCACGGGGTGCCGACGATCGCGAAGATCCCCGTGCTCGTGACCTGACCGTACACGATGTGGCTCGTCGTGTTCACGCTGCTGTTGATCGTCGGCTGCCAGCTGCCGCCGACGTACTGAAGAACTCGCAGCGAGCTCTCGGAGATGCCCGAGGGAAGCGTCGTGGGATCGTAGCCGAGTCCGAGCTCCGCGTTCGTTCCAAAGGTGACGACTGGCGAAATGACCTCCGCCATGCCGACCAGTCCCGCCGGCGCCGCTGGAGCCGGCACCGACCACACGAAGAACGTCGTCGAGGAGTGAAGCGCGCCGTCGGGAATGAAGAGCGAGAGATGGCACGCGTCGACGCACAGCGACCCGCCGCCGGTACCGATGGTCTGGCTAAAGCCGATGGTGATGTTTACCGTCGCCGTCCCCTTCGCGCCCTTGGAGTCGGTTGCGGTGAGGGTGATGGTGTGCGGTCCCGTTGCCA
>JBDSHG010000059.1:0-19262 GCA_039918615.1 Gemmatimonadaceae bacterium
GCTGCCGCTCAACGCCGATGGAACGCTGGGCGCAGCAGTGACCAGCGTGATGCTGCGCAACGTCGAGGCGGCGATCCTCGTGAAGAAGAGCCGGCTCTAGCGGTCAGTCGCCGAGGAACTCGCCCACCGGGGCGAGCGTCTCGATGTGGTCGCAGAGGATCTTGAAGGTGGCGAGGAGCGGCACGGCGATGAACGCGCCGGCGACGCCCCATATCTCCCACATCAGAATCAGTCCGATCAGAATCGCGACCGGATTGAGCGTCAGTCGCTTGCCGAGGAGCATCGGCGTGAGCAGGTACGCCTGGAGCAGATTCACGACGAGGTAGCTCGCGGGCACGGCGATGATGTGGCCCACACTGTCGAAGGTGGAGAGCGCCGCGAGGGTCAGCACGCCTACCATCACGAGTGCGCCGAGATACGGGACGAACTCGAGGAAGAGCACGAGCACGCCCCAGAGCACCGGGTTCGGCATTCCGAGCGCCCACATGATCAACGTGATGAGACCGCCTTCGAGCACATTGATGAGCGCGACGGTCGTGAGATACATCGAGATCGATGTCTCCGTTTCACGCGCGATCGCGACGGCCTTCTTCTTGTCGCGAAACTCCGGGAGCATCTTCGTCAACTTCTGCAGAAAGAGATCGCCGGAGGCGAGCAGGAAGTAGAGGAGCACCAGCGTCTCGAGCGTGCCGGCGAGAAAGGCGGCCGAGCCCGCGACGAAGCGATCCATGACCGTGGGGCCGGCGAGTGTGACCTCTTGCGGCCGCGAGGATGTGCTGGAGCCCGTCGTGGCGGCGCGCGCCATTTGGTCGGCGGACTTGCTCACCTGCTCCATCGGGCGGCGAAGCTTGCGGATCTTGATGTTCGCTGCGGCTACGGTCTGCGGCGCCTTCGTGAGCCACGCCTGCGCGGGATCCGCGAGGAAATATCCGCCGACGCCGACTGCCGCGACGATCGAGAGCACGACGATCGCGGCGCCCACGGGGTATGGAATGTGCGCGCGCTTGAGGGTGCGGACGAAGGGGCTGAGCAGGAGGTTGAGGAGCAGCCCGAATGCAACCGGCAGGAAAAAGGCGCGCGCGAAGTACAGTGTGTAGAACACCGCGATGACCGCGAGCAGAATGGCCGCGAGCGAGCGGACGGCGGGCTGGCCTTCCATCGCGCCCTCGATGGAGCCCAAGTTGGGCGACTGGATGGAGCCGTCCGCAGTGCGTGCGGCGTCTGGCGCAGAGGAGGGATCGAGATCACGGAGCTTCTCGATTTCGTCGACGGGTGGTCGGGCGGTCATGGTATGCGGCTATGCACGATCCCAGCCAACGGGCTCGAGCGCGAACGGGACGGATTGGCCGACCGGGGACACAATTCGTAGCTTGTGTGCCAGACGAGCCGAAAAACCGGAATTGCCGAATCGGAGCAGGCCGCGGCGCTCAAGCTCTGGGTGGTGCTGAGCCGCGCGCATCAGGCCGTCGGAGAGCTCGCGAAGCTCGACGTCGAGCGCGGTGAGCTCTCTCTCACGGAGTTCGCCGTGCTCGAGGTGCTCTACCATAAAGGCGATCTCGGCGCAGGCGAGGTGAGTGAGCGCGTCCTGCTGCTCAGCGGGAGCCTGACGTACGTGATCGACAAGCTCGCCGACCACACAGGCGCCCAGCGCCAGCAGCATTTGGAACATCGACGCGAGCCACTCGCACGTCGAGTTCGCGGTCAAGCACCTCATGATCAGCACGGTGAAGGGACGCTTCGCCGACGTCGAGGGGCAGCTCGTGATCGTCGCCGGCAATCCGTCGGCATCGTCGGTGAGTGCCGTCATCAAGGCCGGCACAATCGACACGCGCACCGGGCAGCGCGACGATCACCATCGCAGCGCGGACTTTCTGGACGCGGCGAACTTTCCCGAGTTCACCTTCAAGAGCACGCGCATCGAGGGTGACAGCTCGGAGTTCAAGATCACGGGCGACCTGACGATCCGCGGCGTGACGAAGTCGATCACGCTCGACGCGACGAGCGAAGGACAGGGTAAGGACCCGTGGGGCGGCGAGCGCATCGGCTTCAGCGCGAAAACGAAGTTCGACCGGCGCGATTTTGGCCTCACGTACAATCAGGCACTCGAGACGGGCGGCGTCGTGGTCGGGCACGAGGTGAAGGTCTCGATCGAGCTCCAGGCAGTGAAGCAGGGATAAGGCTTACGCTCCTCACAGCGAGAAAAAACCAAGGCCGCCTCTCGGGGCGACCTTCGTGCATCGAGGTGTCCTATCAGCGCTCTTAGTCGTTGAATGTGCAGGTGACTTAATCCTATCCCAGCTTCGCGGCAATGCGTTTTGGTGCGGTGAGCAGATACGCGTCGCGGATGAGATCCGTGATCGTGGGCCAGCTCGGACGGCGGTCGATGCGAATGCCGAGCCATCCCTTCGGACCGACATAGGGCGGCGCGAAGTAGCGGTCGGCATCCTCGTGGATGAGCATGTCCTGAATGAGGTGCGTCGACTTGAGCCAGATGCACGGGCGGCCCGCGCCGTGGTGGTTATCGGAATCGGCGTACATCGCGAAGATCTTGTTCTTCACGCGAAAGGTCGGCTCGCTCCACGCCTCCACCTCGTGGGCTTCCGGGAGGGCGAGGCAGATCGCGCGGACACGGTCGATCGGGAGGGTTGGAGCGCGCTTTTTAGGCTTGCGAGCCGGGGATTGCGGCATCGACGGATGTTAACACGGATGACGGGCGTGGCGGTGGCTTCGGGCGCCGCCGATCGTCTGTTTATCAGTGCTATCGAGTGAGCGCCGTCATGGTGCTCCGTGTCGTACAACCCCGAGGTCGAGGTCTACATGGAGCTCCGCTCTTTTGCGCGCACCACCATCGCGTTGTCAACCGCGCTCACGCTCCTGGCGTGCGGTAATCGCGAGGTCGGCACGGATCCCGGAAATGCCGCGCTCGAGGTGGTCGTGAACACGCCCTTCGCGCACGCGGGCGCCGTCGCGGTGCACGGGCCCGTGAACACATCGTACGTGAGCATGACGGACACGTTGCGCGGTCTCGTGCCCGGAGAGTACGACGCGCGTGCGGAAAACGTCGCGTCATCAGACTCGCTCGTGAGCTTCGTGCTCACCGGCGTCGTCACGGGGAGCCCCGTGATGGTCGAGGTCGCGACGATGCATTCCATCAGCGCGACATACGCGATCCGCGGAGGGTCCGGCGCGATGTGGGTGGGGAAGTGGGGGTCCACGAATCTGGCCGAGGGCTTCATGTCGCCACAGCTGGCGCAGGGAGCGACTGCTACGGCGACCGACACGATCGGTGCTAGCAGCGACTCGATGACCATCTCCGGCATTGCCTTCGACTCGGCCGGCAACATGTGGGCGACAGACTACATCAATCAGCAGATCCTCGAGTTCACGCCGGCGCAGCTCGCGAGCGGCGCGTCGACACCAACGGTGGCGATCGCGACGGCGAACGAGCCGTGGGGAATTGCGTTCGACGCGAGCGGGAATCTCTGGGTGGGTTACTACAACGGAAATAACGTGCTCGAGTACGCGGCGAGCGATGTGAAGTCGTGGAGCGGCGCGCTCACCGATCCGACGCCGATGCTCACGATCACGACACCGAATGGCCCACTCGGTCTCGCCTTCGATCACAATGCCAGTCTGTGGGTCGCGGGCTTCGACGAGCCGGTCACGTACGAGATCTCGGCGAGCGCGATCGGTGGCGCCGCGAACGGCAGTACGATCGTGCCGACGGACAGTCTTGCGTCGCCATATCTCGATCATGGATCCGGGCTCGCATTCGATCGCGCGGGGAATCTCTGGGAGGGAACGGAGGCCGGATGGCTCGTGAGCTACACATCGGCGCAGCTCGGCGCGTCGTCGCACGGCGATCCGGAATTTGCGCAGCCCGGGCCTTCCTATTCGTTCGACGGGATCGCCTTCGACAACAGCGGCAACCTGTGGGCGGCGACGGAATCGCCCGCTGTCGCGATGTTCTCGCCGGCGCAGCTGGCCAGCGGCGATCTCTCGGCGCCGGCGCGTACGCTGACCGCCGCATCGGGCGACGCGAGCTTCGCGCTCTCCTTCAACACGCATGGCGGAGAGCTGCCGATCTCGCCGGCGTTCGGGTTCAGCGGAGTGGGCACGGCGCGCCGCGCGCCGCCGCCGACACCGCACGTTCGCGACGGAAGCCGACCGGGAATGTTCCGGCGCAGGTAGACTTCGGCGTCCCCAATGAGGATGCCCATGGTTGATGACAGGACGCCGCCGCCCGCGAGTGCGCGCGAGGCGTTGGTTCCGAAGCTCTTCACGACACTCCGATCGTACGACCGTACACAGTTCGCCTCCGATGCGATCGCCGGCGTGATCGTGGGCGTCGTCGCGCTCCCGCTCGCAATCGCCTTCGCGATCGCGAGCGGCGTGACGCCCGACCGCGGCCTCTGGACCGCGATCGTCGCAGGGGTGATCATCTCCGCGCTCGGCGGCTCGCGCGTGCAGATCGGCGGACCGACCGGCGCGTTCGTCGTCATCGTGTACGCGATCGTGCAGAAGTACGGCATCGATGGCCTCACGGTCGCCACGCTGATGGCGGGGGTGATTCTCGTCGTCATGGGGCTCGCGCGGTTTGGAAGTGCGATCAAGTTCATCCCGCATCCACTCGTGATCGGGTTCACGAGCGCGATCGCGGTGATCATCTTCTCGGGCGAGGTGAAGGACTTCCTCGGCCTGCAGATGGGGGCCGTGCCGGCGCCCTTTCTCGCGAAGTGGGGCGCGTACGCGTCGGCGATCGCCACGGCCTCGCCTGCAGCGTTGGCGGTATCGATGGCCGCGCTCGCGATCATCCTCGTGTGGCCGCACGTGAGCCGGCGCATTCCCGGACCCTTCGTTGCGCTCATCGCGACGACGGTCGGTGCAGCTGTTCTGCATCTCCCCGTCGAAACGATCGGCTCGCGCTTCGGCGATATCGCTGCGTCGGTACCGCACCCGCACTTCCCGCATCTCACGTTCGAGCAGGTAACGTCGCTCGTCGGCCCTGCGTTCACCATCGCGCTGCTCGCAGCCGTGGAGTCGCTGCTCTCCGCGGTCGTAGCCGACGGGATGATCGGTGGTCGGCATCGCTCGAATATGGAGCTCGTCGCACAGGGGATCGCGAATATCGCGTCGCCGCTCTTCGGTGGCATACCGGCGACCGGTGCGATCGCGCGAACGGCGACGAACGTCAAAAACGGTGGGCGTACGCCGGTCGCAGGGCTCGTGCACGCGCTGACGCTCCTGGTGATCACGGTCGCGGCGGGGAGGTGGGCGGCGTACATCCCGATGGCGACGCTGGCGGCAATCCTCGTGGTCGTCGCGTACCACATGAGCGAGTGGCGATCGTTCATCGCCGAGCTGCGGTCGCCGAAGTCGGATGTCGCGGTGCTGCTGACGACGTTCCTGCTCACCGTGCTCGTGGATCTCACGGTTGCGATCTCGGTCGGGATGGTGCTCGCGGCCTTTCTCTTCATTCGGCGCATGGCCTCGCTCACGAACGTCAGTATCATCACGCGAGAGCTACAGTTTGGCCTCGAGGCGGACGGCGGCGCGGAGGAGCTGCTCGACGCGGCCGCGGTGCCCGCGGGAGTGGAGGTATACGAGATCAACGGACCGTTCTTCTTCGGCGCTGCGCAATCGTTCAAGGATGCGGTGTCGCAGGTGGCCGGTCACCCACAGGTGCTCGTCCTGCGCATGCGCAACGTGCCCGCGATGGACTCGAGCGGCATGCACGCGCTGCTCGACGTCGTGCGTCGTTCGCGAAAGGAGGGAACGTCGGTGGTGCTCTCGGGATTGCACACGCAACCGCTCGCCGCGCTCACGGACGCGGGGGCGCTGGCGGAAATCGGGCCAGCGAATCTCGTTGCGAACATCGACCTGGCGCTCGCCCGCGCGCGGGCGATTATTGCAGAGGAAACAGTAGCCGCCTGACGCCAGGCTACAAAACGTTCCATTGAATGCGCGCCACGCGGCGCCGACCTTTCTCTTCCGCATGCTTTTCAACAGTATCATCTTCCTGTTCGCCTTCCTCCCGATCGCCTACACGGTGTTCTGGAGTCTGCGGACTACCCGCTCGCGGCACATCTGGCTCGCGATCACAGGGTACGTATTCTACGGGTACTGGAATCCGTGGTTCACGCTGCTGATGCTGTTTTCGACGCTCGTGAGCTACTTTGCCGGCCTCGGCTTCCTCCGCTGGGACGATCCGAAGCGTCGCAAGCTCTGCCTCGTGATTCCGGTCACCACGGATCTCGCGTTGCTCGGCTTCTTCAAGTATGCGAACTTCGGGCTCGAGACCGCCGCCGCGACGATGCATCTGTTTGGGCGCGATGTGGTGCTTCCGCATCTGGACATCGTGCTACCGATCGGGATTTCGTTCTACACCTTCCACACGATCAGCTACATCGTCGACAGCTATCGTCGCGCGATCACGCCGACGCGCAGCTTCCCCGAGTTCGCCGCGTACGTGTCGCTATTCTCGCAACTCATCGCCGGCCCGATCGTGCGCTTCCGCACGCTCGAGGCGGATCTCGAGGCGCTCGGCGAGTCCAGCCGCACGCGCTGGCTCCATCGCGGCATTGCCTTCTTCATCGTCGGGCTCGTCGAGAAGGTGATCGTCGCTGACAGCATCGCGGCGTTCGTGGATTCCGCGCTCGCGCACTACGACGTGCTGTCCACTGCGGGGACCTGGATGGCGATGCTCGGCTACTCGTTCCAGCTGTACTTCGACTTCTCGGGTTACAGCACGATGGCGGTGGGACTCGGACTTCTGTTCGGGCTGCGCATTCCGCAGAATTTCAATTCGCCGTACAAGTCGAAGGATCCGTCCGAGTTCTGGAGCCGGTGGCACATCTCGCTCTCCACCTGCCTGCGCGACTATCTCTACATCCCGCTCGGCGGAAACCGGAACGGCACGGTGCAGACGTATCGCAACCTGATGGTCACGATGCTGATCGGTGGGCTGTGGCACGGGGCATCGTGGACGTTCGTGATCTGGGGAGCGTATCACGGAGCCCTGCTCGCGCTGCACCGCGCCTTCGGCCGCGCGTGGGACGAGTTGAATGCCGGCATTCGCCAGCTCGGGATGTTTCTGTTCGTGCTGATCGGGTGGGTACTCTTTCGAGCGACGACGTGGTCGATGGCGATATCGATCTATGACCGCATGTTCGCACCGACTGCCGGTGAGCTCGTCGAACAGCCGCTGCTCGCCGCAGTCGTGCTGTGCGTCGTCGCGTGGTGGGCGATGATCGGGCCGAACGTGTACGAGCTGAATCTCGAGCCGACGCCGCCGAGGCGGTTCGCGCTGACGGCGGCGTTCGGGGCGTCGTTGGCGATCATCATTGGGTCGCCATTCTCCCCCTTCTTGTACTTTCAGTTCTGATGGGACGCATCGTGCGCGGGTTCGTGATGCTCGTGGTGTGCGCGCTGAGTTTCGAGCTCACGACGCGCGTGCTCGATTGGGTACGCTATCGCATGCCGCTGCTGTCGCCGATCACGAGCGAAGAGGAGCTCATGATGCGCGACCGCTATGGCGCGCACGGCAGACCGAATGCGCAGTACAAGAAGTGGGCGATGGACAGCCTCGGCTTTCGCGGACCGGACGTGCCCGTGCACAGCGCCAACGGCACGGTGCGTGTGATCGTCGCCGGTGCGTCGGAGACGTTCGGGCTGTACGAGTCGCCGAACAAGGAATACGCGCGCGAGCTGCAGGACACGCTGAATGCGCGGCTCAGGAATGGCGAGTGCGCCGGATCGTCGACGCGGCGCTTCGAGGTGCTGAACGACGCTCTTCCCGGGATGTCCCTTCCGACGGCGCGCCAGGACATTCGCACCAGGCTGGTGCGCTTCGCACCGGACGTCATCGTGTATTATCCGTCGCCCGCGCAGTATCTCGAGGATCGCCTTCCGATGGCGACCGCTCCCGACACGACGGGGCAAAAGAGGGGTGCGGAGCGCTCGTTGATCCGCACACTGCATCCGCGCTCGCTCGACGTATTGCGCGATGAGGTGAAGCAGCTCGCGCCGCAGCCGTTGCTCAGGTGGTTTCGCGAGCGCGATGCAAGGTTGGAGCGGCAGAAGCATCCAGCGGATTGGGTATTCCGATCCGTGCCGACAAGCCGGCTGGCGATTTACGAAGGCGATCTGCGGTCGCTCATCGGCGTGGTTCGGGCCGAGGGTGCGGAGCCCGTGCTGATGACGCACGCGACGGCGTTCGAGCAGCATCGCGCGGACAGCGCGGAGCTCGTGCAGTCGTGGGAGCGGTTTTATCCGCGCGCGAACGGCCCGACGATCATCCAGTTCGACGACAGTGCGCGCGCATCGACGATCCGCGTGGCGCTCGATTCGGGGATCGTCGTCGCCGATGTGCACGCGATGTTCGCGGCGGAAGCGGGGGACAACTTCGTCGACTTCGTGCACTTCACTGACGCCGGCTCGGCACGGGTGGCGCATGTGCTCGCGGCGGCGGTGCTGGCCGCGGCGGCACGGCGGCACGAGTGTGCGCCGTAGCGGAGTGCGAAACCGAAGCCGCCGTAAGGGGCGAGCCCGGCGTCGATGGTCGTTTCCGGGATGGTGCCGAACATCGATCGGCGTTGACGTTTCGCGGTCCCGCGCGCATTTGAAAGCGGCTGGAGGCACGTCAAATTCAGCCGGGACGTCATCGGGACGCAGACGCCGAAAGGGGAGAGCTACATCCGAATGAAGACCGCACTTGATGGAAGGCACCGCGCGCTCGGCGCGCGGATGATTCCATTTGCAGGGTGGGACATGCCGGTGCAGTACAGAGGGTTGGTCGAGGAGCACAACGCCGTGCGCAATGCCGCGGGGCTGTTCGACCTCTCGCACATGGGGGAGATCTTCATCACGGGCCCCGACGCGGCGGCCGCGCTCGACTACGCGTTGATCACGGCGCCGGGGAAGCTCGCCGTCGGACGTGCGCATTATTCGATGCTCGTCGACGAGAAGGGCGGGATCATCGACGACCTCATCGTCTACCGGTTGGGTGACACGCGATACTTGGTAGTTCCGAATGCGTCGAACGCGGAGACGGTCGCGGCGTCGCTGAAGGAACGACTCGCGAAGTTCGAGGTGCAGCTCGACGATGCATCGCTGCACACGTCGCTCGTCGCGATCCAGGGTCCGCGCGCGGCGGAGATCCTCCAGCCGTTCGTGGGCGTGGAGCTGAAGACGATCAAGTACTATTCGGGCACCGAGACGCAGGCGTGCGGCGTTCCCGCGATCCTCGCGCGAACGGGCTATACGGGGGAGGATGGCTTCGAGCTCTTCCTTGCGTGGGACGACGCGCTGCGTGTGTGGGACACGCTACTCGAGGCCGGCGCGGCGCGCGGACTCGTGCCGGCGGGACTGGGCGCGCGCGACACGTTGCGGCTCGAAGCCGGAATGCCGCTCTACGGGCAGGAGCTGGGTCGCGACACCACACCTTTCGAGGCCGGGCTCGGTCGGCTCGTCTCGTTCTCCAAGCCGGGCGACTTCGTTGGGCGGGCCGCGCTCGAGCGTGCACGCGACAATCCGCGGAAGGCACTGGTCGGGCTCAGGCTCGGCGGGCGCGGCATCGCACGCATCGGGTACCCGGTTTATCTTCCCGCTGCGACCGCTGCGGCTGGCGTGATCACGAGTGGAAGCACGTCGCCGACGCTCGGGTACGCGATCGCGATGGCCTACGTCCCCACCGATCGCACAGCAGTGGGTGGCGCGCTCGAGGTCGGTATTCGAGATCAGCGCGTGAGCGCCGAGGTCGTGGCGATGCCGTTCTATAAACGATCGACCTGAGGAGCGACGAATTCCACGTGGATATTCCCGACAATCTGAAATATTCGAGCGAGCACGAGTGGCTCGCGACGGGCGGCAAGACGGCGAAGGTCGGCATCACCGGCTACGCGGCCGAGCATATCGGCGACATCGTGTTCGTGGAGCTGCCGAAGGTTGGGAGCACCATCACTGCAGGAGTATCGTTCGGGGTGATCGAAGCCGTGAAGTCGGTGAGCGAGCTCTTTGCTCCCGTGTCCGGGAAGGTGGTGGCGATCAACGAGCGGGTGGGGAAGGAGCCGGAGCTCGTGACGGCGTCGCCGTATGGTGATGGATGGCTGATCGAGATCGAGATGAGCGACGCGGGAGAGCTCTCGTCGCTCAAGGATGCGGCAGGATACCGCGACCTCATCGCGGGCCTTTAAATAGTCGAGTTGCATGGCTGCCCCAAATGAATTCGCAGCGCGGCACATCGGCCCTCGCGGTGAGGACGTCGCCTCGATGCTCGAGGTGCTCGGCTATCAGTCGCTGGACTCGTTCATCGACGCGGTAGTTCCGGACTCGGTGAGAATGCGCCGCCCACTCGCGCTTCCGCCGGGGCGCGGCGAGAACGCCGTGATCGCGACGATGCGCGAGCTCACCGACCAGAACGAGGTCTTTCGCTCGTATCTCGGGCTCGGCTACAGCAACTGCGACGTGCCGGCGGTGATCAAGCGGAACATTCTCGAAAATCCGGGCTGGTACACCGCGTACACGCCGTATCAGGCGGAGATTGCGCAGGGGCGACTCGAGGCGCTGCTCAACTTCCAGACGATGGTATGCGACCTCACCGGATTTGCGGTCGCGAACGCGTCGCTGCTCGATGAGGGGACGGCGGCGGCGGAGGCGATGGCGATGACGCTTGCAGTCGTGAAGAGCGCGGGGGAGGGCGCGCCGATTTATCTCGTCGATCGCGCCTGTCATCCGCAGACGATCGCGGTGGTGGCGACGCGCGCGGTGGCGCGCGGGATCGAGGTGCGCGTCGACGATCCCGAGAATTTCGAGTTTGGTGAGGGCGTCGCCGGCTGTCTGGTTCAGTATCCGGCGACGGATGGTGTGGTGCGCGACTACGAGGGGCTTTGCGCGCGCGCGCACGAGGCTGGGGCGATGGTGACCGTGGCGACCGACCTGCTCGCGCTCGCACTCCTGAAGCCGCCGGGTGAGTGGGGGGCGGATGTGGCGGTAGGGAATTCGCAGCGCTTCGGGGTACCGCTCGGCTACGGCGGACCCCACGCGGCGTTCTACGCGACGAAGGATGACTTCAAGCGGCATCTGCCCGGCCGGATCATCGGCGTGTCGCGCGATGCTGCGGGGAATCCCGCGCTGCGCATGGCGCTGCAGACGCGCGAGCAGCACATCCGGCGAGACAAGGCCACGAGCAACGTGTGCACGGCGCAGGTGCTGCTCGCGGTGATGGCGTCGATGTACGCGGTCTATCACGGGCCGGAGGGGATTCGGGCGATCGCGACGCGCGTGCATCGGCGCACGGTGCAGCTCGCGCGCGGGCTGCGGGCTCTCGGGTGCACGCTCGAGTACGATCACTTCTTCGACACGGTGTGCGTGATCGTCGGCGCCGCGCGGCAGCGGCAGATTCTCGACGAGGCGGCGTCGCGGCGCATCAACCTGCGCGCGCTGGGGCGCGAGCGCATCGTGGTGGCGCTCGACGAGACGGTGCGCGAGCGCGATGTGAGCGAGGTGGTGGCATGCTTCGCGGCTGCGCAGCAGACGATCCCCGCACTGGTGGACGAGCGCAGCATCACACCGCGCAGCAGCATCCCGGCGAAGCTCCAGCGCGAGTCGGAGTTCATGACGCATCCCGTGTTTGCGCGGCATCGCTCGGAAACCGAGATGCTGCGCTACATGAGGGGGCTCGAGGCGAAGGACCTCTCGCTCACTGCCGCGATGATTCCGCTGGGCTCGTGCACGATGAAGCTCAACGCGACGACGGAGATGCTGCCGGTGTCGTGGCCGAAGCTGGCGGGGATTCATCCGTTCGCGCCGCGCTCGCAGACGACGGGCTACCTCGAGCTCTTTCACAGACTCGAGGCAGATCTGTGCGAGATCACGGGGTTCGCGGCGGTGTCGCTGCAGCCCAACGCGGGATCGCAGGGTGAGTTCGCGGGGCTGCTGACCATCGCGGCGTACCATCGCTCGCGGGATGAGGAGCATCGCGATGTGTGCCTGATCCCGGCGAGCGCGCATGGGACGAATCCCGCGAGCGCTGTGATGGCGGGGATGCGCGTGGTGGTCATCGCCTCCGATGCGCGCGGGAACATCGATGTCGGCGATCTGCGCGCGAAGGCGCAGGAGCACGCGGAGCATCTCGCGGCGCTGATGGTGACCTATCCGTCGACGCATGGAGTGTTCGAGGGCTCCATTCGCGAGATCTGCGACATCGTACACGAGTACGGCGGACAAGTCTACATGGACGGCGCGAACATGAACGCGCAGGTCGGACTGTGCAGTCCCGGCGACCTCGGCGCCGACGTCTGTCATCTCAATCTGCACAAGACGTTCTGTATACCGCACGGTGGCGGGGGACCGGGGATGGGGCCGATTGGCGTCGCCGCGCATCTCGCGCCATTTCTCCCGGATCATCCGCTCGTGCCGCTCGGCCACGCGCGCGCGGAGGGGACGGTGAGTGCCGCACCGTGGGGGAGCGCGAGCATCCTGCCGATCTCGTGGATCTACATCCAGCTAATGGGGGCGGAAGGGCTCGTGTATGCGACGAAGATCGCGATCCTCTCCGCGAACTACATCGCAAAACGACTGAGTGGCGAGTACGAGCTATTGTACTCGGGGACGAACGGGCTGGTCGCGCACGAGTGCATTCTCGATACGCGTCCGTTCAAGCAGAGCGCGGGCGTGGACGTCGAGGACATCGCCAAGCGGCTCATCGACTACGGCTTCCATCCGCCGACAGTGTCGTTCCCGGTGGCTGGGACGCTGATGGTCGAGCCGACGGAGAGCGAGTCGAAGGAGGAGCTCGACCGATTCATCGATGCGCTACTGGCGATTCGCGAGGAGATTCGCGAGGTCGAGATCGGCGTCGCGTCGCGCGAGGAGAACGTCCTGCGGCGCTCGCCGCACACGCTCGCGCAGGTCGTGGCCGATGACTGGGATCGGCCGTACTCGCGAGAGAAGGCCGCGTTCCCGGCGCCGGGGCTGCGCGCGCGGAAGGTGTGGCCGACGGTTGCGCGCGTGGACAACATGTTTGGGGATCGGAATCTCATCTGCAGCTGCCCGCCGGTGTCCGCGTACGAGTAGGCGGGGCTCCAGCACAAGGGTCAGGTCGGTCGACGTGTACGTGCCATCGACGATCAGGGCGGTCGTTCTCTCGATCGAATTCGAGCTGCAGGGTGATCTACTGCCGTAGGAATTCGAGCGTGCGGGAGATGGCCTTTGCGGCCTCGGAGCCTGCAGCCCTCGCCGGCGTGCCGTAGCTCCCGGTGTAACTGAGGATCTCGGCGTCGCGGTCGATGGCAATGCCGACGGTGTCGGCGGTCGATCTACCAGTGAATACGATGTCGCCGGTCTTGAGACTGTTCAGCGCGGATATGCCGTCGATCGTCTCCGCGCCTTTTTCGGAGTTGTAGGCCACTGTGCTATCGGTGGCGTTCGTGCCGCTGAGCAGAAAGCCTACCCACGCGCCGGCGACCCGCTCGGTCGTTGCCCGGGAAACTACGTCATCGCCAACTGACAGACGCGCAGTTGCGGGTAACACCAGAAGGGTCTTCATGCGCAGCTCCCGAAGACGTCGGTTCGTGCGCGCACACGTGTCGGGAGATCCTGGGACGTGCCGCTACAGAATGGATCGCGAAACGGGGCGTCAAGGCGACATCGACTTCACCGGTGTTTCTACGGCGCCCCAACCTCGGAGGCGACGGGCGGCTCGGGAGCGTTTTCCAGCGAGAGTCTGCGCGCGATCGTGCGACCGTAGCGGATCATCGGATCCTCGATCGTTCTGAAGAGCACGACGGGAACGACGAACAGCGAGACGGCGACGCCGAGCCATCGCACGGGAGTCGGGAGGGCGGGGATCGCGCGCAGCCAGAGCCAAAGAATGGGGACGTGCGCGAGATAGATCCCGTAGCTGTACTTGGCGACCTCGTGCGCGGCGGACGTTGTCCACGACGCGCGCATCTCGGCGACGAGCGGGATGAGGAATGCGAGCGTGATGCACGGCCACCAACCGAGATCCGGATGCTCGGAAGTGGGTCGCAGCAGCGCGAAGAACGCCGCGATGAAGAGAATCGCGAGCGGCCACGTCCACGATGGCGCTCTCGGCACCGAAGCACGGCGCAGCAGATGGTAGGCGAGAACGCCGGAAATGAAACAGGGCCCGAAGGTGAATACCGAGAGGCGCCAGAGTCCCGGCACGGTCTCGACGAGCCGGCTTTGCAGCAGAAGGCCGAGCGCGAGGAATGTCAGCACCTGGGCGATCATCGTCGCCGCGCCGCGACGCGCGAGGCTGAAGCAGAGTGGGAGGAGTACGTACATCTGCACCTCGAGCGGAAGCGACCAGAGCACACCCTGGATGTCGCGTGCGCCCGTGAGGTTCTGTACGAGGAGGAGATTCGAGCCGAGCGTGCCGAGCGACGGAAAGGCGCGTAGCATGTCGCTGCCATCCGCTGTCACGTGAGACGGCAGGCGAAAGAGCGCGGCGATGAGGACGACGACGATGGCGAGTGGATAGATGCGGAATGCGCGGCGCAGATAGAAGCGCGGCACCCATCCCTTGGCGAATCCGCCGCGCTCGAGCGACGACATCAAGACCAGCGACGTGTGGACGAAGAAGAGCAACACGCCGAGTCGGCCGAGGGCCCAGTTCCAGTTCCAGCCGCGATTGTCGTGACCGATGGCGGAGAAGACGTGGTCGGCGAGCACGAGGAGCACGGCGACGGCGCGGAGGACGTCGAGGTTGCGTTCGGGGAGGCGGGTTCTGTCGAGGGCGTGCGTGCTCATGTCACGCAACGTCGACCGATGTGTGATCGAGCGCCAGTGCGGGGATCATCCCTCGATGGCGTCACAAACCGTAGACGGGAGTGGTGGGACAGGGGCGCCAAAGTGCGAACCTTTCGTGCGACGCGCAGTCGGCTGGCCGCTATATTTGATGTTCGCGAGTGCTCCAGATCACAATTGCAGTGCCATGAATCGACGCGCTGCGCTCGTGCGCGCGAGGCACAATGCTGGCAGTAGTGGAAGGCTAGCTCGCAATCCTGGAACGATCGTGCGACGATCGGAGCCAGCTCCGTTCAATTCGCACTAGTCCTTCGCCTGCCGACATGAGATGAGTACTACCCCTCTCTTCCCTCTGAATAGAGCAGTGACGCAGCATGCCGCGTCCTCGGCGCGGACTGCCGCGATGTGTGATTCGTCGGCATGACCAGTACGCTTTTCGCTCGCGAGCCGGACGACCGGTGGATGGGCCTCGCATCGGCTACCGATCCGGACAACCCGCTTCTCGTCAGCGCGTATCTGCACGCCCAGCGGGCACTCGGGCGCGAGAGCTGGCTCCTCGGCCTCGGCACCGACTCGACGGTCGAATGCGCGGCGCTCTGCTTCATCGAGCGCGGCCGCATTCGGCGATCACTCATCGTGCCCTCGTCGCCTCCGGTCGACACGAGCTCGCCATTCTGGACCGGGCTCGATGGCTTTTGCCGAAAGCACGGCATCACCGATCTCGACATCTCCACATTCGCCACGCCGGCATCCGTCATCCCGACGATGCGCGGGGAGACGGCCCGCGTGCGTCGCACCGAATATGCGATGTCGCTCGCCGGAACGGATCTATGGGGGAAAGTCTCGAAGAGTCATCGCGATCGAATCAAGAAGGGGCGGAAGAACGGGCTCGTGATGAGACGCGAGTCCACGGATGCGGCGATCGATGCCCACGTCGCGCTTCACGTGAACTCGATGGACCGGCGAAAGCTGCGCGGCGAGGATGTTTCACTCGAGTTCGAGCGCAGCACCTCGGCGGCGCTGCTGGCGGCAGGCGCCGCGCAGCTGTATCAGGCCATGCTCGGCGATCACGTGGCATCGTCGCTGCTGGTGTTGTTGTCATCGAAGGGCGCGTATTCGGAGTCCTCCGGAAATTCGACGGAGGGGATGGCCATCGGCGCCTCGCACTTCCTGCGCTACGAGACCGCCGTTGCGCTACAGGCAGAGGGAATCGAGATGTTCTACCTCGGTGGTGCACGGGCGCACGAAGAAGGATTGCGTGCGTACAAAGCGGGATTCGGAACGATTCCCATCGACACCGATGCCGTGACGGCATACGTCGGCGGCCCGCTCCGCCGCGGCATCTCCTCGGCGATGGAGACGGTGCGCGCGCTCACCAGATCGAGTGGCTCACGATGACATGGATTGCGCACGAGTTCCGCGCGCGTCAGCTGCGACGCGGGGCGCACGAGCGTGCCGACTCGCTTCGCTCGGTGATCGCTCGACTTCGGAAGTCCCCCGCGCCGTCAGTCTATTCGACGCTGTGGACGGATGCGATCTACGGTTGGGGAAACGAGAAGTGGGCGGCGCAGGAGCGCTACCTGGCCGAAGTGGTGCGCTCGGCCGAGCGAACGAAGGGGCCGATCATCGAGTGCGGCTCGGGACTCACGACTGTGCTCATGGGCGCAGTGTCGACGCGCACTGGTGTGCGCGTCGACGCGCTGGAGCACACACCGGAATGGCGCGACTGCGTCAACGCTTCGTTGCGTGAGTACGGAATAGATGGGCCGACGGTCCACTACGCGCCACTGCGAGATTTCGGTGACTACGACTGGTACGATGCACCGCTCGCGCTGTTGCCGAGCGACGTGCGTCTCGTCGTCTGCGACGGACCACCGGCGTCCACACGTGGCGGACGGTGCGGGATGATGCCCGTGCTGAAGAGCAAGCTCGCGCCCGGCTGCGTCATTCTCCTCGATGATCTCATTCGGGATGCGGAACGGGAGCTCGTGCGCGACTGGATTCGCGATTACGGAGCGACAGCGAAGGTTCACGAAGCCGACCGGAAGTTCGCCAGACTCGTGCTGCCGCGAGGCTGAAGCGGCGCTCGAGTCGCACTTGCGTTCCTTTACCACACAATGGCTGCGTGCAGGGCCCGCGAGTATGGATTGTGCATTTCTCCCCGTGCTCGGCGGCGCTGGGAGTCCCAACTCGGTCGCGCGCTCGTGCATTCAGGCTCTCATCGCGTTACTGCAGGGATAGCATTGACGAACTATCAGGAGCGGGCTCGAGCGCAGGCCGTGGCATCGGACGCGGCGTTTGCGAGCGAGAAGTACACCGTGCTCATTGAGGAAGGCGCGGCGACGTCCGCGCCGTCGTGGACTCTCGCAAAGGCACTGCGAGGGCTGGGCCAGACCGTGATCATCGTCGTCGTAAAGGACTTGACGAGGCGGGAGTGGCTCCGAGTGCTTCGCTCCGCGGAGGCCATCGTCATCGTTCGGTACCACGAGATTCCGACGTATTTTCTCAGCCAGCTTGCGATGGCCGTTGCGCTCGACGTGCCGATCATACGCTGGTGGGTGGGAAGCGATGTGCTCAACGTGCTCGAGCGCGAAGACGTGCGACGAACGGCGCTCCGACTCGACAGCATCGTGTCGACGAACATCGCCGTCGCCCCGCATCTCGTGAGCGAGCTCGCGAGTGTCGGTATCAGCGCGGAGCTCGTGCCCTCGCCGCTCGACCCCGTGCTCGCGACGTCAGAGGTGGCGGCACCCGTCGATGAGGTGCGACCAATTCTCACGTATCTCCCCGGCAAGCGCAAGGAATTTTTCGGGTTCGAGATCATCGAGCATGTGGTGAAGGCGAATCCCGATCTTCACTTCATCGTCGTCGCGGATCACACGCACGCCCTTGCGTCGCATCCGAATGTCGAGAGCCTCGGCTGGGTCGACGACATGCGGGCGCTGTATGCGAGAGCCGGATGCATTCTTCGGATCACGGAGCACGACGGCTTGCCGCGCATGCTGATCGAGGGGATGCTGCGCGGCATGTATGCCATTTACTCGTGGCCGCTCGAGGGAGCGTGGCAGGCGCGAACACGGGAAGAAGTCCAGACGGCGCTCGAACGGTATCGGGGAGCATCGATGCCGAACGTGCTCGGCCGCGAAGCGATGCTTCAGGTGCAGAGTGCTCGCCCGGACCTGCAGATGTCGCGCCTCATCGGTGCGGCCTCCGTGCCGGTAAGGACGCGCGCACGAGCCCTCTCGCTCGCAATCGCAACGAAGATCTTTCCCGAGCGCGTTACGTAACTGGAGTCGCGAGCGGCTCGATGATCGCGAACGCTCGAGCCGCGAGCGCCGGGCGCTCGTGCTCCCGAAGCCATTGACCGATGGTGGCATCGGTCGTCGACATGTCCCAGCCCGACAGTTTGAGCAGCGCGTCGCGCAACGCGGCCGCAGATCCCGGCGGACACAGGATGCCGGCCCCGAGCTGCTCCACCAACTGTGACGCCTCCCCGCGCTCGCCGTACACCAGCACCGGCCTGCGCGCCGCAAGGTATTCGAATAGCTTGGCTGGGCGATATCGTTCCAGCCCTGTCCGGGAGATGACGAGCAGCGCATCGCTCTCCTGCATGCGGCGTATGGCCTCACGCTTCCCGACGTGATCGATGATCTCGAGCACTTCGGGGAAGCGGAAGGCGCGGATCGCTTCCTCGGCCCGCGGCCCGCGGCGGCCGATCAGCTGCACGTGTATTCGCTCAATCCACCCCGGCTCCTCGGTGAGCAACTGCTCGAGACTCACGAGAAATTCGTGAGGCGGAGTTTGCCCGGCGAGACTTCCGGTGTACGCGAGTGAGAGCGTTCGGTGCTCCACAGCTTCGTGCGCTCCCGGCGACTCCACGAACTCGTCCGGATCCCAGCCGTTTGAGACGAGATGGGCCCTTTCGGAAGCGAGCTCTGGAAACGTCGCAAGCTGATGCTGGCGGTGTGATTCCGTGGTGAAGAGAACCGCGTCGGCGTGGCGCAGGCAGCGCCGCTCCCATGTCAAATCGCTGCCATCCTTCTGTACGAAGTCGAAGGGACACTCCGTCCACTCGTCGCGATAATCGAGTACGAGAGGCACGCCGAAGCGGCGGGCGACGAAGAGCGCGGCGACGAAGGTGAAGAAACGCGGAGCAGATGCCATCACGATGTCGGGCGGATCGCCCACCAGGCTCTCGATTGCCTGACGGGCGTATGCGAGCGCATTACGGAAGTCGCCATCCACGCGTGGGAAAAACCGGTACGATGGCTCGCGCGACGATACAGGCACCACGTGGAGCGTCGCCTCGCGCGGCACGCGCGCCATCAGCTCGTCGCCGTGCTGCCGCTGCGTGGGAGGAGGCTCGCTGCAAAAGGCATCGACACGCCAGCCGGCGCTGCATGCATAGCGCATGAAGGAGAGCGGCCGCAGCACGCCGACGTTGCTGCTCGGAGGAAGCGCCGACGCGAAAAGCGCGAGGTGCCGGCCGGACG
>JBDSHG010000060.1:0-19043 GCA_039918615.1 Gemmatimonadaceae bacterium
ATCAGTGCGTGTGTGCCGCTCCCCCTGGCTTATCGCAGCTTACCGCGGCCTTCCTCGCCTCCGTGTGCCCAGGCATCCTCCACATGCCTTCGCTCGCTTGACTACATAGTTCGTAGCAAGCAGAGCATTCCTACAACTTGATACCTTGCAATCACTATCGATCTCGTCGCCTACGACGCAGACGTCATCCGCGCCGCACTCGCCGAGCTCGATGAGAATTCATATCCCACGATCTACTCATCCATGATCATTTTTCAAATAGCGCCGCCAACCAATTCCGCATCGCGGAAAAGTTCGCGGGATAGCCTCACATTTTAATACCCTTCAAGCTCGCTGTCAACGAGTGTAAATCCTTTCGCTCGCGTGACATGACCCCGGAGGGACGAGAATCTTAAAACGGACCCCGCTCCGCTTCAAGGGGAACCGCTCCTCGTCCCCGTTAGCTTTCCCGCCATGACTCGCACCATGCTCCGCCCCACTACCGTCGCGCACGACCCACACACCGCACCGCGCGCCACCGTCTCCGCTCGCGGCGCCGAGCGATGGGACGCCGGGCACCCCTGGATCTATCGCAGCGATCTCATCGATCCGCCCGATGTCCCCGCCGGCGCCATCGTCGTCACCGACCGCGGCTCCCGAAAGCTCGGCGTCGCCCTCTACAGCCCAAAATCCGAGATCGCCCTTCGCCTGCTCGATCGTGATGCATCCGCCTCGCTCGATGCCGCATGGTGGCATGACCGTCTCGCCCGCGCACGCGCGCGTCGCGCATCGCTCGAGCCGCACACCAACGCCTATCGCGTCGTACACGGCGAAGCCGACGGGCTCCCCTCGCTCATCGTCGACCGCTACGATCGATGGCTCGTCGTCCAGCTGCTGAGCGCAGGGCTCGAAGCGTTCCGCGCGCCGATCGTCGATGCGTTGGTCGACCTGCTCTCCCCCGACGGAATCCTCGCGCGCAACGACACTGCCGTCCGCACCAAGGAAGGACTCGGACGCGCCACCGAGATTCTTCACGGCGATGTCCCGCGCGAGATCGAGGTGCGCGAGCACGGCATCCGCTACCTCGCCGCGCCGTGGGACGGGCAGAAAACCGGCGCCTTTCTCGACCAGCGCGAGAATCGCGTCCTCGCTGGCTCCGTCGCGCGCGGTCGCGCGCTCGACTGCTTCGCGTACCACGGCTCCTTCGCGCTCCACCTCGCGCGCAACGCCACCAACGTCACCGCCCTCGACTCGTCCGGCCCCGCGCTCGCGCGCGCGCGCGAGAACGCATCGCGCAACGGCTTCACGAACATCCAGACGATCCAGACCGACGCCTTCGAGTTCCTTCGCGCCGAGGTGCACGCGGGCGCGCACTACGACACGATCGTCCTCGATCCGCCGGCCTTCGCGAAGACGCGCCACTCGCTCGACTCCGCGATCCGCGGCTACAAGGAGATCAACCTCCGCGCCATGCAGCTGCTCTCCCCCGGCGGGATGCTCTTCACGGCGAGCTGCAGCTTCCATCTCTCCGCGTCACTCTTCCGCGACATGCTCCGCGACGCCGCCGCCGACAGCAACCGCCGAATCGCGCTCCGCGAATTCTGCGGCCAGCCACTCGATCATCCGGAGGTGCTCACGATCCCGGAGAGCGGCTACATCAAGGGCGCGCTGCTCGAGGCGTTGGACTAGCTGCTGCCGCGAGGTCCGCGCGAGCGCACACGCACTAACACCTGAGGTACGGACACCAACGGATTTGACGGACACAAACGGAACAAGCTTCTCAGCTCGCAGTTGTCAGTTTGTGTGCGTTCCATCCGTTCGTGTCGTCTCATCAACTCGTTTGCCCTTGCTCTTTCCTCTCGGGAGTAGCGCTCAGCTCTTCTGATCCACCGGGCAGTAATACGTCGACCGTCCCGCCTGCACGATGCGCTTGATCGTCGCACCGCAGCGCGGGCACTTCTCACCCTCGCGGTCGTACACGTTCCACCTCGAGCCGTCGTGCTTCGCCCAGTATCGGCCCGCCGGTGCATCCGAGAGCACCTCGCGGATCGCCGCCACCAGCTTGTCGCGCCGGTGCGCACTCAGCGACGCCGCCTTCGCCTTCGGGCTGATCTTCGCCACCCACAACGCCTCGGCCGCATAAATATTTCCGATCCCCGCCACCATCTTCTGATCGAGCAGCGCCGGCTTGATCGCGCCGCTCCTGCGCTTGAGCGAAACGCCGAGCGAGTCTGCGTTGAACGCTGGGTCCGTGGGCTCGGGCCCGAGCTCCGGCTCGCCTTCACCCTTGTCGAACAGCTCCACCGTCGACAGCGCGCGCATGTCCGTCAGTGACACGCGCGTTCCATCCGCGAGCTCGAGCTGCGCGCGCGTGAACCGCGGCTCCTCATCGCTCACCTTTCCGATGTCCCAGTCGCCGTTCATCCGAAAATGAATGGCGATCGTGCGGCCATCGTCGAGATGCACCAGCTGGTGCTTGCCGCGCCGCTCCACCTTCTCGATGCGATGTCCCTTGAGCCCACGCAGGCGCCCAGCCGTGATACGCTTTGCGAGCGATGGGTGCAACAGCCGCAGCCGCGCGATCGTCTTCCCCTCGGCGACCTTCGCGAGCTCCTTCCGCGCGGCTTCGACTTCCGGTAGCTCGGGCATGACGGAAACGTATGCTCGCGATGCGCCAGCTGTCACGTGGCGGCATTGCCCGTTCGACGACGGGCGGTTCATCCTTCTGCCGTGCGCACACACCGCGAGCCCGCCGTCCGCAACACGCTGATCCTGATTCTCGTGCTGAACGCGGTCGTGGCAACCGTCAAGGTCGTCGTCGGCCTGCGGACGAACTCGCTCTCCGTCCTCGGCGCATCGCTCGAGTCCGCACTCGACGTGTTCAACAACATCGTCGGGATCGCGCTCGTCCGCGTCGCATCGCAGGAGCCGGACGAAGATCATCCCTACGGCCACCAGAAGTTCGAGACGCTTGGCGCGCTCGCGATCGTCGGCTTCCTCTCGATCTCGTGCTTCGAGCTGCTGCGCGAAGGAGTGCGGCATCTCCTCATCAGCGAGCATCCGGTCTACCCGTCGCTCACCGAGCTGTCGCTGATCGCGGCGACGATGTTCGTGAACGTCGGAGTGGTGTGGTACGAGCGGCGTCGCGCCCGTCAGCTCAACAGCGACTTCCTGCTCGCCGACGCGGCCCACACGCGCAGCGACATCTACGTCACGGCGGCCGCGTTCGCATCGCTCGTGCTCGCGCGCCGAGGATATGGCGCGGTCGATGCGCTGCTCGCGATCGGCGTGGCGCTGCTCATCGCCTGGAACGGCTACCAGATCGTGCGCCATACGGTGCCGGTGCTCGTCGACGAGCGCGGAGTGGATGCGGGGGTGCTGCGGCGCCTCGTCGGCGCGATTCCGCACGTGGTCGATGTGCGCACCGTTCGCTCGCGCGCGATCTCATCGGATGTGCTGTTCGCCGAGGTGACCATTGGGGTGAATGGGTCGACGACGGTGGAGGAAGCGCATCGCATCGCCGACACCGTCGAAGAAAAAATCGCGAAGGAGCTCGGCGTCGCCGAAGTGCTGGTACACGTCGAGCCTGCGTGATGGGGTTGCAACGCATCGCGAGTCATCTAGCTTACTCCTGACTTCACCCAGCTGACTCATGGCCCACCGTCCACGCTCACTACAGCACGAGTACGAGCTGTTCGTCGAGCGGGAAATCGAGAACTACAAGGAATCGGTGCCGCGCCGCATCATCCTGGGCATCGGGGATGAGGCTGTGGCGTCGCTCGAAGCGCAGCAACAGCTCGCGTTGACGGAGCTGCTGCTGTGTGAAGAGGTGGACCGCATCATTCGCGCACGGCTGCGTCTCGCGACCTTCGCGACGTGGCGGAAGCGGCGGGTGAAGGCGCTCGCGGAGTTCAAGAAGCCGGAGCGGTGGGGGATGCGCGCGGACTGCGCGATCGCGCGCACGGCTGCGGCGGCGCACGAGGGACATGTGCTCGTGGCGGGGGCGCTCGAGGAGGGACGCTCGCTCTATCTCGCGGCGAACGGCTGCGACGTGACGACGCTCGATCCCACCGAGGACGTCATCGAGCGCGTGATCGATGCGGCCGCGGGTGTCGGGCTCACGGGACGGATTCGCGGGGTGGTGAGCGATCTCGCGGAATGGGAGCCGGACTTCCCGATCAGCGCGGTGGTGTGCGCGGCGGCGGCGCTAATGGAGCTGACACCGGCGCAGCGGCAGAAGGCGCTTTCGATCCTCCAGGCGGCAACGAAGGAGGGCGGTGTCCACGTGGTGGAGACGAGCTCGGACGGCGTGAGGCTGGTTCCGCTCGAGGAGCTCGAGGCTTCCTACTATGGATGGCAGATCACGGTGGAGGGGTCGTCGAGCAACGAGACCTTCCTTGCTCGGAAGGCAGTCGCGTAGCGTTTTGACACGGATGACCGTCCGCCGGACGTGTCACTTCGAGTCTGCGTCCGATGCGTGAGAATCCGCACATCCGCCAACCAGTTTAAAATCAATCGGTTACACGATGGGCGGCGGCCAGGAACAGGAGGCATGGACGATGCCTTAGTGGTAGGCGGCCCCCGACCGTTACGGGGGCTTTTTCTCCGCCTGCACCATCTGAGGACCGTGCCCATGCCGAACGCCAGTCTGTCCGAATCGACCGAACCCATTGGGATCGTGATCTCGCGCGGCAATCGCGACGAGCCGACGCCCGCTGTGTTTGCGTACATCTGGGGTGCGGCGCCGGTGCTCGAGGCGGAGATCGAACCCGTACGTGCCCCGCGCGCTGCCTGATCGCGGCTGAGGGTTCCAAAAGAAAACAACGCGCCGGCAGAGCTTCTGCCGGCGCGTTTTGCATCCGCGCCATTGCATTCCGCGATCGATGTTCACGGATGAAGAAAAGGCCGGCGAGAATCCGCCGGCCTTTCTTTCCTGCTATGCACAACGTCGAAGCACTACTTGCGCTTCTTGGCCGCCTTCTTCGTCGCCTTCTTCTTCGTGGCGGTCTTGCGGCCAGACTTCTTCGTCGCGGACTTCTTTTTCTTGGTAGCCATGATTCATTCTCCATTGAACCGGAGTGAAAACAGCCCGTCCGATCCCCCGGTGGATCGGTGGGGCGATACGACGTCGAAATAAATCCGTCGTATCTCTACACGGCCTCCGAGAGGCTCGTGAAGTTGAAGTCCTTCACCTTGATGGTCGGCATCGCGATATCGCCACCCTGCTCCGTACCGGCGAGTCGTACTGATGGTCCGAGCATCTCGAGGTTATTCAGCATGAACAACGGTGAATCATTGAAGCGAAAGTTGCGAACCGCCTTTGTTACCTTGCCGTTCTCAATCAGGAACGTACCATCGCGCGTGAGTCCCGTATAGAGGATCGTACGCGGATCGACTTCTCTCAAGTACCAGAGTCTCGTCACCAACACGCCGCGCTCGGTGCTCTTGATCATGTCTTCGATCGATGTCGAACCGCCCATCATCTTGATCGAAGCCGGCTGACCGGTCGCCATCTTGCCTTGCTTCTTCGCCCAGAATCGTGTGTAGAATAACTGCTTGAGCACACCATTCTCAATGAAGACCTGCCGATTCAATGCGAGCCCATCACCATCGAACGGCTGCGACATCAGCTGCGGATCCTGCGGATCGGCAATGATCGTCACTCGCTCATCGACGATCTTCTCCCCGACTTTGTTACCACCGCCGGTCTTCACGAACGGGCTGCGACCCTCATCTGCAGAGCGTGCATCGGAATAATTTCCGATCAACTGCACCAGATCACCCACTGCCTGCGGCTCGAGAATGACCGTGTAGCGTCCCGGCTCGATCGCTACCGGAGTGCGCGACAGCTTCGCTTTTTCGATCGCGCGATCACTCACTGCCTTGAAATCCAGCTGCGTCCAATCCGGGTGATCGGCGGCGGCCCACCCTGATCCGGTGCCATCCGCCGTTCGCACGGTGAGCTGATAATTCGCGCTCGTCGCACGGTGATACGCGAACATTCCCTTGTTGTTTCCGATCGCAACCGACGTCTCACCGGTAATAATGAACCCGGCGGCCTGCAAATCGCCAGCGGCACGTGCCGGCGAGAGTGCCGTGAGCGCCGCCTTCGCGCGGTCTGCCGGCGTCAGCTTCGCCGTGGAATCGAAGTGCGCGTTCACCGAAACGTACGTCTGCATCCCGAGCGCAGGCATCGCTTCCGGATCATCCGGCGCGAGCTTCGCCAGCGCTTCCGACTCCGCCACCGCGCGCGCGAGCGACTCGTCGGTGAGATCGTTGGTGACGACCACCGCGTGCTTCGCTCCGAAGGAGCTCTGCACCACGAGCTGCATGTCGGTGACGTTTCCGGACGTCGACATCTGATTCGCCGCAAAGCGCGTGTTGCCCGTGTGGTTGCTGTTGATCTGCATCTCGATGGTTTCCGCCTTCGACAGCTTCTGCACCCGCGCGAAGAGGGCCTGTGCGTCGTCGGCCGAAGCGATTCCCGAGTCCGGCGCCGTTTCCGGCGACAAAAGGCGATGTGGGCGGCTCATGCCTTTCTCCCGGTATTGATGACGTTGATGTTTCGGAAGCGTGCGGGGACGGCGCCGTGACTGACGGCGTTGGACTGCCCGGGCTGTCCCTTTCCGTCGAAGAAGCTTCCGCCGATCTCGTAGCTCTTCTTGCCGCCGATCATGTCCATCGCGTTCCAGAAGTCGGGGGTGCGCATCTGGTAAGCGACATCCTTGAGCGGTCCGACGATCTTGCCGCCCTTGATCTCGTGGAAGACCTGGCCGCCGAACTGCGCGTTGTAGCGCTGTTGATCGATCGAGAACGAGCCGTCGCCAATGATCGCGATGCCCCTGTCGGTCGCGGCTATCAGATCCTCGTACGACTGCTCCTTCTCGCCGGGGAGCAGCGACACGTTGGGCATGCGCTGGAACTGGACGTTGTCCCAGTTCTGCGCGTACGAGCATCCGTGCGAGCGCGTCTCGCGCCCCTGCTTCTTGTACCACCAGTCGAGCCACGAGGCCTGCTCGCGTGTGGTCTGATAGTCGTTGACGATTCCCTTCTTGATGATGAGAAAGGGCTCGGGCTTCACGCCTTCGTCATCCCAGCCGACGGTGCTGAGGCAGCCTTCCTGGCTGCGATCGCCCTGGATATTCATGATCTCGGGGCCGTACCTGAATTGGCCGAGGAACTTTTCGGGGGGTGCGACGAAGCTCGTGCCGGCGTAGTTGGCTTCGTAACCCATCGCGCGGTCGAGCTCCGTGGGATGCGCGATCGACTCGTGGATCGTGAGCCAGAGGTGCGACGGGTGAAGCACGAGATCGTAGCGGCCGACTTCGACGGGCTTTGCGGTGAGCTTCGCGACCGCCTCTTCGCCCCACTGCTCTGCGTGTCCCGCGAGGTCGCGCTCGAGCACGTACTCCCATCCCCGCCCCATCGGCGCGGCGATGTTCCCGCGATTCTGGAAGTCGCTCTGGTCCGAGTTGATGGCGGTGATCTGCATCAGCGGCCAGGAGCGAACAGCGGTCTGCGTGGTGACGGTGCCATCCGTGTTCGCGTAGCTGCGCTCTTCCTTGACGAAGAACAGGCCGCTGAAGATGAACTTGACCCCCTTCACCTTGAGCGCTTCGGCGTTCGCCTTGAGCAGGAGCGCCGCCTTCTCCTCGACGGAGATATCCCACGGATCCTTCGTGTAGGCGCTCTTCCACGTGCCGTTGGGGAAGGACGGCGCGGGGGTGAGCACGACGGGCCTGTCGCGCGCGCTGCGATTCGCCTTGGCGATCGCCACTGCTTCCTTCGCGGCGGCCGAAACGCCGTCCTTCGTGAGGAGGCGCGTGGCGGCGAAGCCCCACGTGCCATCGACGAGAGCACGAACGCCGCATCCCATGGAATCCGTATCGATGACGTTCTGGATCTGCTGCTCGCGTGTGAAAACGAAGTTCTGCCGCTGGCGTCCGATGCGAACGTCCGCGTATCCGGCCCCGCCGGACTTCGCGGTGGTAAGCGCGGCGCTCATCAGCTCCTTGATCGTCGAGTCGGGAATCTCTTCGAGCGGTCGAGTCGAGACGGCGGCGAACGCATTCGAAACGCCTCCTGTCGCCTTCCACGCGTTGGCAGCGGCGACTACGGCCGCGACCTGCGCGCTCTTCTTGAGGAAATCTCTTCGATCGGTCATCAGACGGCGTCGCTCAGGCTGGTGAAGTTGAAATCGTGCGCCTTGATCGGTGGCACGACGATCGCGAATCCCGGGCTTCCGTCTTCACTCGCGCTCACGCGCACCGACGGACCCATGGCGTCCAGATTGTTCAGCATGAAAACGGGGGATTCGTTGTAGCGCAGATTCTTGACGGCCTTCGTGATCTTACCGTCTTCGATGAGGAAAGTGCCATCGCGCGTGAGTCCTGTGAAGAGGATGGTGCGTGGATCGACCGGGCGGATGTACCAGAATCTGGTGACGAGAATCCCGCGCTGCGTCGACGCAATCAACTCCTCCATGCTGGACGTGCCGCCCGACATCTTCATCGATCCGATCAGGGGTGTTGGTGCCTTCCCCTGCTTCTGCGCCCAATAGCGATCGTACGCGAGGTTGCGCACGACGCCATTCTCGATCCACGTCGTCTTCTTCGCCGGCGCTCCTTCCGGAGTGAACGGGAGTGCCGCCGCATCGGGGTCCAGTGGATCCGATACGATCGTCACGCGCTCATCTACGACCTTGAGTCCGATTTTGTTTCCGCCGCCCTGTTTCGTGAAAAAGCTGCGTCCCTCATCCGCCCCGCGCGCGTTCAGTGCGAACGCCAGCAGCTGCACCAGATTTCCCACCGCGGTCGGCTCGAGCACCACCGTGTAGCGTCCCGGCTCGATCGCCACGGGATTCATCGATGCGCGGGCCTTCTCGATCGCGCGCGCGCCCAATGCCTCGGGATCGATCTTCGACCAATCCGTGTGCGATGCACCAGCCCATCCGCTCGAGCTGCCATCCGTCGCGCGAACGGTGGTGGTCATCGAGGCTCCGGTCTGCCGTCCGAAGGCGAACAGTCCCTTGTTGTTCACGATCGCATGCGCCTGCGCATCCGACTCGATGTATCCGGTCGCGGCAAGCTTCGCGGCGCGCGCCGGCTCCGTGACGGCGCGCACCGCCGCTGCACGCCCCGCGGGCTCGAGATTCGCCGTGATCTGACTCCACCCCGGCGACTCGTCGTACGTCTGCGGGCCGAGCTCCGGCATGGCTTCGGGATCGTCGGGCGCGAGCTTCGCGAGCCGCTCCGACATGTCGACCGCCGACTTCAGCGACGCGTCGTCGAGCTTGTTCGTGGTCGTGCTCGCGCTCTTCGAGCCGAAGACACTTCTGATCTGCACGGTGACGTTGGTATTGTCGCCGCCGCTCGACACCTGATTGACTGCATAGCGCGTGTTGCCGCGGGTGCTGCCGACGACGGTCACACGCGTCTCATCCGCCTTCGCCATCGCGAGCACGCGCTTCGTGAGCGCCTGGGCATCCTCCTTCGTGAGGAAGCCGGCCGGATCGAACAATGAGCGGGGGCTCATGCCTTCCTCCCCGTGTTGATCACGTTGATTTGACGGAAGCGGCTCGGCACGCAGCCATGGCTCACCGCATTCGACTGACTCGGCTGTCCCTTTCCATCGTTGAAGGCGCCGCCCATCTGATAGCTCTTCTGGCCGCCGATCATGTCCAGCGAGTTCCAGAAGTCGGGTGTGCGCATCTGGTACGCGACGTCCTTGAGCATCCCGACGATCTTGCCGCCCTTGATCTCATAGAAGAGCTGCCCGCCGAACTGCGCGTTGTAGCGCTGCTGGTCGATCGAGAACGACCCTTCGCCGATGATGGCGATTCCCTTGTCGGTCGCGGCGATGAGATCCTCGAACGATTGCTCCTTCTCGCCCGGGAGCAGCGAGACGTTCGGCATTCGCTGAAACTGGATGTCTTCCCAGCTCTGGGAGTACGAGCAGCCGTGCGAGCGCGTCGGCTTCCCCTGCTTCTTGTACCACCAGTCGAGCCAAGGCGCCTGCTCACGGGTGGTCTGGTAGTCGTTGACGATCCCCTTCTTGATGATGAGGAATGTGTCGGGGACGACGCCTTCATCATCCCATCCACAGGCGGAGAGCGAGCCGGGCTGCGTGCGATCGCCCTGGATGTTCATGAGCTCGGGACCATACCGGAGCTTGCCGAGCATCTTCTCCGGCGGTGCGACGAAGCTCGTGCCGGCGTAGTTGGCTTCGTAGCCCATCGCGCGATCGAGCTCCGTGGGGTGCGCGATCGACTCGTGGATCGTGAGCCAGAGATGCGTGGGATGGAGGACGAGATCGTAGCGGCCGACGTCGACCGGCTTGGCGCCGAGCTTCTGAGCGGCCTCGGTGGCCCAGCGTGTCGCGTTGTCGACGAGCTTCGCGTCGCGCACGTGCTCGTACCCGCGCCCCATCGGCTGAATGTCGTTCGACTGGCGTGACTGGAAGTCGGAGAAGTCCGGCGCGACGGCGGTGACCGTCATCTGCGGCTGCGAGCGGAAGATCGTCTGGACGACGTAGGTGCCGTCGCTCGTGGCGAGTGTCTTCTCCTCGCGCAGAAAGAACATCCCGGAGTTCACGAACTTCGCGCCGGCGACCTTGAGTGCCGCGGCGTTGGCGTCGAGCAGCAGCGCGACCTTCTCTTCGATCGGGACGTCGAATGGATCGATCTCGGCGGGACCGCGCCAGGTGCCGTTCGCAGTCGGCGTGACGGGCGCGAGCACCACCGGGCGCTCGAGCGCCGCGCGGTTCGCCTGCGCCTGCGCAACGGCCTGCCGTGCGACGCGTACCATTTCGTCGGGGGAAAGATCGCGGCTCGCGGCGAAGCCCCACGCACCCTTCACGAGGACGCGCACACCGAAGCCGAAGGTTTCGGAGTCGTTGAGCGACTGCACGCGATGCTCGCGCGTCTGAATCGCCTGATTACGATTCTGGCTGATGCGCACATCTGCGTACTCTGCACCGGCGGACTTGGCGGCATCGAGCGCGCGCATCGCGAGCTCCTTGAAGCCGGGATCGCTGAGCGGCGGGGATGTGGGAGAGGCGAGGCGGTATTTCGGGGGGAGGCGGTACGCCGCGAGGCTGAGCGCCGCGGCAGAGGACAGCTGGAGAAATTCACGTCTCGAATGAGCCACTCATCTCCTCGGCGCGGGGCGCCTGTCGTCAGACGCGAATATAGGAATGTAAAAAAACGCAGGCAATACCGCAGACGTTGAATAATTTTTCGTTCGTTGCGAATTGATATTTAAATGCGGGACCGCGAGCGCACGTTGTGGTGCGGACGCGCACACGTGCGCGCATCGGGAGATGCCGCGCATGAATTTCTCGGCGACGTAGCGTGGGTCGATGCGAGGCTGGCGCACGCATCGCCGGACGGTCGCCACTCCATTATTATAGGGAAGGCTTCTTCCGCCGTGACGTGACGTCACGGCTGCGCCCGCCGAGCTTGATCCTTCGAGCGACTGATTCCCATGCCTACGCTTACGATCGACGGACGTGAAGTGACGGTGCCGGAGGGCACCACGATTCTCGAGGCTGCCCGCTCGATGGGCATCGCGGTGCCGACGCTGTGCTGGTATCCCAAGCTGCCCATCGTCGGGAACTGCCGCATCTGTCTCGTGTCCATCGAGGGGACGCCGAAGCTCGTCGCCTCGTGCTCGGCGCAGGCCGCAGACGGACAGAAGGTCACCACCGAGTCGCCCGCAGCGGTGCAGAGTCGCAAGGCGGTGCTCGGTATGCTGCTCGAGCGCTATCCGGTGGAAGAAATCCCGGCCGACGGCGCGCGCAACGAGTTCGAGCAGTACGTGCGCCGCTACGGAGTCCCGACGGAAAAGCGCTCCTCGCTCGGCCTGCGCACCGGCGATGAGCGCGAAGGCGATCCGCTCATCCAGCACGACATGTCCACCTGCATTCTGTGCACGCGCTGCGTGCGCGCGTGCGAGGACATCCAGGTGGTGGGTGTGCTCGAGACGGCATTCCGCGGCGAGCATGCGGAGATCATCGTCGGCGCGGACGGCAACCCGGATCACGCCGGATGCACATGGTGCGGCGAGTGCGTGCGCGTGTGCCCCACGGGCGCGATCCACGACATCATCCCGCTCGCGAAGATGCGGGCGGAGTCGCTGCGCGAGCCCGTGCGCGAGGTTCGCAGCGTGTGTCCGTACTGCGGCGTCGGATGCCAAATCGATCTCGAGGTGCGCGGCAACGACATTCAGCGGGTGAACAGCCCGTGGATCGAGGAGACGACACCGAACATCGGCTCTACGTGCGTGAAGGGGCGCTTCGGCTTCGACTTCGCGATGCACCGGGATCGGCTGAAGACACCGATGATCCGCATTGGGTGGGTCAAGCGTTCCGGCGAGTGGAAGTGGGAGCCGAGCGCGGAGCAGACGGCGAAGTGGGGGCGGCGCAACGGGCCGTGGATGCTCGTCTCCGAGGAGGGGCAGACGCAGAAGCGGCGCCCGAAGTTCAACACGCTGCAGAAGCTCCCGCTCCTCGACACTCCGCTCGGCGACGCGCGCGACCGCGTCTCGACGCCGGCGAGCTGGTACGAGCCATTCCGCGAGGCGACGTGGGAGGAGGCGATGGATCTCACGGCGTCGCAGATGCTCAAGCTGCGCGATGAGCGGGGGCCGGACAGCATAGCGGTGTTCTCGTCCGCCAAGTGCACGAACGAGGAGAATTATCTCCTCCAGCGATTGCTGCGCGGGGCAATCGGCACGAATAACATCGATCACTGTACGCGGCTCTGCCACTCGTCGTCGGTGAGCGCGATGCAGCGCGCGATGAGCACGAGCGCGGCGTCCGGCTCGATGCGCGAGGTCGAGACGGAGAGTAACGTCATCTTCATCCTCGGCGCGAATACCACCGAATCGCACCCGGTGTTCGGCGCGGCGATCAAGCGGGCGCAGAAGCGCGGCGCGAAGCTCATCGTCGCTGACCCGCGGCGCATCGAGCTCGCGCAGCGTGCGGACATCCATCTGCAGATGCTCCCGGGCACGGACGTCGTGCTGCTCAACTCGATGGTGAATCACATCTTCGCGCTCGGGCTCGAGGACAAGGAGTTCATCGCCGGACGCACACACGGCATCGATGTGCTGCGCGAGTCCGTGGTGCCGTACACGCCGGAGAGGGCGGAGGTCATTACTGGCGTGCCGGCGACTCTGATTCGAGAAGCGGCCGAGATGTATGCAAAGGGCGGCAAGTGCGCGACGATGTGGGCGATGGGGCTCACGCAGCACCACACGGGTACGGACATCGTCACGACGCTGCTCAATCTCCTTCTCGTTACCGGGATGATCGGACGCTGGGGCGCGCCCATGATGCCGATCCGCGGGCAAAACAACGTGCAGGGCGCGAGTGACGTGGGCGCGATCCCGATGTATTACACGGACTATCTGCCGGTGGAGGATCCGAAGGTCCGCAAGGTGTACGCGGACGAGTGGCACGTGCCTGAGGAGAAGCTCTCGCTCGTGGCCGGGTTGCGAGTCACGGAGATCGTGAAGGCAGGAAGCCCGGTGCACGGACTGTACGTGATGGGAGAGAATCCCATCATCTCCGACCCTGACATCTCGCACGCCGAGGAGTGGTTCCACAATCTCGACTTCGTCGCCGTGCAGGATCTCTTCCTCACCGAGACGGCGCGCTATGCGGATGTGGTGCTGCCCGGATCATCGTTCGCCGAGAAGACGGGAACGGTGGTGAATACGGAGCGCCGGATCCAGATCATGAACAAGGCGATCGATCCGCCCGGGAATGCGCGAGGCGATCTCGAGATCCTCATCGATCTCTCGAATCGACTCGGGCTGCCGACACCTTTCACGGATTCGTCCGAGGTCCTGGATGAGATCGCGCGCGTGACGCCGTCGTGGCGCGGCGTGTCGCATGCGCGTCTGAACGGCGGCGGGCTGCAGTATCCGGTGGACGATGCGCATCATCCGGGCACAGACTTCCTCTTCGCGAACCACTTCCCGACGCCGGATGGCAAGGCGACTCTCGTGGGCGTCGAGTTCCTGCCGTCGGCCGAGCTGCCGGACGCCGAGTATCCCTTCTTCATGAATACGGGGCGCCAGATGTACCACTGGCACACCGGCACGATGTCTCGCCGCGCGACGGGGCTCGACGCGCGCGAGCCGACGCCGACCTTCGAGCTCAATCCGCTCGACGCGGAGGAGCTCGGGATCAAGGATGGCGATCCCGTGCGCGTTACGTCGCGGCGCTCCTCGATGGAGATCGCGGTTCGCATCTCCGGGCGTGTCGCGCGAAAGCAGATCTTCGTGCCGATGCACTATCGCGAGGCGGCGGCCAATCTGTTGACGAATCCCGTGCTCGATCCCTACGCGAAAATCCCCGAGTTCAAGGTGTGCGCGGTGCATCTCGAGCCGGTGACGAAGGACGGCGAGCGAGTTGGCGAGGATCCGAGAAGTGACAAGGCGGTGGAGCACGATATCAACGAACGCTCGCTCGTTGCCGGAGACGACTGAATGGATCTCGGAATCGACGGAAAGGTCGCGCTCGTCACCGGCGCATCGAGTGGGCTCGGGCGCGCATGCGCGCGCGCGCTGGCGGCCGAGGGGGTATCGGTCGCGCTGATCGCGCGCCGGAAGGAGGAGCTCGAGCGCGTCGCATCGGAGATCGCGGCCGAATCGAAGCGGCGGATTCTCCCGCTGGTCGCGGACGTGACCGACAGCGATGCGACGGCGGCGGCGATCGCCGAGGCGAGGGCGACGCTGGGGCCGATCGATATTCTGGTGGCGAATGCGGGCGGACCGCCGTCGACGAACTTCGAGACGACGACGTACAAGCAATACGTGACGGCGATCGAGCTCAATCTGTTGTCGTCGATCCGGCTCGCGCAGCTCGTGGTGCCGGCGATGCGGAAGCAGCAGTGGGGGCGCGTGATCTTTCTGACGTCGACGGCGGCGAAGCAGCCGATCGCGTCGCTGATCCTGTCGAACACCGCGCGCGCGGGGCTCGCGGGCTTCGCGAAGACGCTGGCGACGGAGTGCGCGCACGACAACGTGCTGGTGAACACGATTCTGACCGGCCACTTCGACACCGACCGCGCGATGTCGCTGGCGGCGATCGCGTCGCAGCGCGAGCACAGCACGATTGCGGAGAAGCTGCGCGACCGACGCAAGCTCATCCCGCTGGGCCGCGCGGGCGATCCGGCCGAGTTGGCGGCGGTGGTGGCGTTTCTCGCTTCGCAGCGCGCGAGCTTCGTGACCGGTGTGGCGATCCCGGTGGACGGCGGGCAGATCGCGACGACGTTTTAAGAACTGCCTTCGCAGTATCCGTTTTTGTCGGTCGTATTTCCGTTTTCGTCCGTATCAACATCGTTAGTGTCTGTATGCCGGCGCAGTTCAAAACGGAAAGAAGCACGGACAACAAACGGATACTACAGCTCGCCCCTCGGGATTTCGTAGCGCATGCGGACTACGCCGTCGGAGAACTTTTTTGCGGATAGGGTGCGGAGGAGGAGCTCTCTGTGGCGCGGGGCGACGAGCGGGATGCCTTCGCCGATGAAGATCGGGAAGACGTGGAGATCGAGCTCATCGAGCTCGCCGGCGTCGAGGAAGGATGCAATCAGCTCGCTGCCGCCCATCATCCCTATGTGCGTGCCCGGAGCGCTGCGGAGGCGAGCGGCGAATGTTTTCACGGGCTCCGAAACGAACGTCGCACCGGTCGCCGTCCGCTCCGCCGGCCGTCGCGCGAATACGTAGATGGTGAGGCTGGTATCGAAGACGTCGCGGTCGATGCCGTGTTTCAGATGGTAGGCGACCGCATTCTCGTATGTCTTGCGTCCCCATGGAACCGTGTCGATGGACGCGTAGAACGACTTCATGCCGTAGTCGCCCGTGCCTTGAAAGCCATTCAGCCACTCGAAGTCACCGTCTGGACGCGCAATGAAGCCGTCGGCGCTCGTGGCCAGCTGCGCAATGATCTTTCGACGTGGGCTCATGGCGGGGTGATAGCATTTACGTGGGAGAGCCGCATGGGCAGGCGCTCTGGGCCCGCTACCGTTTGGTAGGCTCCCGTGCGACCTTTCCGACGGCGTTCGAGATGGTGGTATCGCATTGCAACCGCAATTGAGGAGCGTCCGTGAAAGCGCTGGTGAAAGAGACGGCGGGACCCGGGTTCGTGCTCCGCGACGTTCCGATGCCGACGATCCGTGACGACGAGGTCCTGATCAAGGTTCGGCGCGCAGGCGTCTGCGGAACGGACGTCCACATATACGACTGGGATGCATGGGCGAGCGGACGTTGCGTACCGCCCTTCACCGTCGGACACGAGTTCGCGGGCGACGTCGCGCAGGTCGGTTCGATGGTGAGCGACGTGAAGGTGGGTGACCGGGTGACGGCCGAGGGGCACATCGTGGACGGACGATGCATGCTGTGCCGCACGGGGAATGCGCATGCCTGCCCGTACACGAAGGTGATCGGCGTCGATCGTGACGGCTGCTTCGCGGAGTACATCGCGATGCCGGCGACGAACGTCTGGCATCTCGACGACAACATCTCGTACGATGTGGGCGGCATCCACGATCCGATGGGGAATGCGTTTCACACCGCGTTGACGGCGGACATTCCGGGGGCGACGGTGCTGATCACCGGGTGCGGGCCGATCGGGATCTTCGCGGCGGGGATCTGCCGCGCGGCGGGCGCCTCGCGAGTGATCTGCTCCGATATAAACGACACCCGGCTCGAGCTCGCGCGGCAGATGGGTGCGACGGACGTCGTGCATCCGAACGAGGTCGAGGCGCTGGTGAAGAAGGTGACGGACTTCGGCGTTGACGTGGTGCTCGAGATGTCGGGGGTGCCGAGCGCGATCCATCAGGCGTTCGCGCTGGTGCGGCCGGCGGGTCGTGTGCAGATGCTCGGCGTTCCCGCGAAGCCGATCACCTTCGACTTCGCGACGGAGCTCGTGTTCAAGGGCGTGACCGTCTATGGCGTGACGGGACGCCGGATGTACGACACGTGGCATCAGATGACGCGCTTTCTGCGATCGGGGGTGTTCGACCCGACGCCTGTCATTACACACAGATTCCCGCTTGAGCAGGCGGACGAGGCGATCGCCGCGATCAAGTCCGGCGCGGCGGGCAAAGTCATCTTCGACATCGCGTGAACAGATGAACGAGAACTTTTCGAAGGAGCTGAAGGGGCAGCTCGACGAGCTGAAGCGCGACAAGGTATACAAGACGCTCAACTATCTCGACTCGCCGCAGGCAGCGCATGTGACGATGGAAGGGCGCGGCGAGGTGCTGATCCTCTCGTCGAACAACTATCTCGGCCTGTGCGCGGAGCCGAGCGTCGTCGAGGCCGGGCGAAAGGGGCTCGACAAGTTCGGCGCGGGGACCGGGAGCGTGCGCTTCATCTGCGGTACCTTCACCGTCCATCGGGAGCTCGAGACGGCGCTTGCGCGCTTCAGCGGCACAGAGTCGTCGCTGTCGTACGTGTCGGCGTGGAACGCGAACGAGGGGTTCACGGCGACGGTCGTGCAGGAGGGCGACTTCGTCATCTCGGACGCGCTCAATCATGCGTCGATCATCGACTCGATCAGGCTCGCAAAAGCGATCACGAAGTGCATGACGGCCGTGTACAAGCACTCCGACATGGATGATCTCAAGGAGAAGCTCGCGGCGGCAAAGGGCGCGCGCCGGCGGATCATCTGGACGGATGGGATCTTTTCGATGGAGGGCGACATCGCGAAGCTCCCGGAGATCCTGGAGCTCGCGCGGACGTACGATGCGATCGTAGTGGTGGACGACTCGCATGCGACCGGCGTGCTCGGTACGAAGGGGCGCGGGACGGCGGAGCATTATGGTGTGTTGGGTCAGGTCGATGTGATTACCTCGACGCTCGGCAAGGCGCTCGGCGGCGCTGCGGGAGGATTCACGGCAGGGCCCGCGTCGCTTACCGACTATCTGACGCAGCGCTCGCGTCCGCAGCTGTTCTCGAATGCGCTGCCGCCCACGGTGGCTGCAAGCGCGCTGGCTGCGGTCGAGTTCATCGAGGCGCATCCGGAGCGCGTCCGGGCATTGCGCGAGAACGCGAAGTATTTCCGCGCGGCGATCACGGAGGCGGGGTTCGCGCCGCTTGCCGGCGACACGCCGATCGTTCCGATCATCGTCGGCGAGACATCGCTCGCGCTCGACATGAGCGAGCGGATGCTGCGCGAGGGCGTGTTCGTGACCGGCTTCGGATTTCCCGTGGTGCCACAGGGGCACGCGCGCATCCGGTGCCAGCTCTCGGCATCGCACACGAAGGCAGACCTCGACTACGCCGTGACGACGTTCAAGAAAGTGGGACGAGCGGTCGGGCTGTTGAAGTAGACAATCGGGTTCGATCTACAATCATGAGGAGAGTCGCAAATGCCGTTGTCCAGCACGCGAGCCCATAGCTGCTCGCTGATCGCCCTCGTCGTTACCTCAACGCTCGCGTCGGGATTCATTCCCGCCGCGAGCGTTCTTGCGCAGGGGACCGCTGTGCCCACGCCGCAGTCCGTACTCGGCTACCAGGTGGGCGCGGACCGGAAGCTGGCCGACTGGAATGCGATCGTCGGCTACTTCGGGAAGCTCGCGGCCGCGACGCCCGCGGTGAGCATCGAGACGCTCGGGCAGACGACGATGGGGAAGCCGCTGATCGCGGCGATCATCTCGACGCCGGAGAATGTCCGCAACCGCGACGCGATGTTCGCGGCGCAGCGGAAACTCGCGGATCCGCGAATCCTGTCGGTGACGGACGAGGCGGCGCTGTATGCGCATCAGCCGGCGGTGCTCGTGATCCAGTGCAACATCCATTCGGACGAGATCGCGAGCTCGCAGATGGCGATGGAGCTGGCGTACCGGCTCGCGACCAACGACACGCTCCAGGCGGAGCTCAAGAACGCGGTGGTGATCCTCATCCCGTCGGTGAATCCGGACGGCGAGGAGATGGTCGTCGAGTGGTACCGCTCGCAGCTCGGCACGAAGTGGGAGGGCGGCGAGATGCCGTGGATCTACAACAAGTACACGGGGCACGACGACAACCGCGACTGGTTCATGATGACGCAGA
>JBDSHG010000061.1:0-25564 GCA_039918615.1 Gemmatimonadaceae bacterium
CGCCGCGCGGCACGAGCACGCGCAGCGACGCGTGCCCCGCGTCGAGCGCATACACGCCGGAGCCGAGTCCATCCGAGACGTACACCTCGCCCGTGGATCCGATCGTGAGATCGCCCAGCGCATGCGCCCCGCTGTCGGGTGCTTCGTAACGCCCACGCAGCGTACCCGTTCGTAGATCGAGCTTCAGCACCGCCGAGCGACCGGAGTCGGCAGCCAAGTAGCGTGCACCCATCGAGAGGGCGGCCGTCGTCGCCCACAATGCGCCGCGTGCAGAGTCCATGCCGAGCGCGAGGATTCCCCAGCTCCGATCCGGAGTGAACACGGGGTTTGCAGCGGCACCGGCATTGGCGCTCATCGCAAAGATACTTCCGCGACGAACGGAGCTCACCAAAAACCGGGACCGTGCGGCATCGAAAGCGATGTCCTCGGAAATCATGTCGGGATCGGGCAGATGCGAGACGAGCTTCGGCCCGCCGATATCGCGGACGCCATGATCGCGCGACGTCACGATCTCCGCCGCGGCTGCCGGACCTCGCAGCGCCGCGTATTGGGTGAGCATCCCCGTGTCGAGCGCCGCACCCATTACTGCGATCGCGCCCAGCCATCGCTTCGCGCCGGCGCTGTCGTGCGCCTCGAGCGCGAGCGCCGCGAAGCGGGTTGCAATGCGCGGCGTCGACCCGAGTGCGTGATAAACGGCGCTTAGCTGCGCGCGATACGATGCGGTGTCGTGCGCGGCTCGCGCCGCCTGCAGCGCCCGATCGTGGTCCCGCCACGTCGAATCCACTTGAGCCCGTGCCGGTACGGCACCGCCTGCAAGGATCGCCAGCAGCGAGAGAGCACCGCGTACTCCCCGCGCACGCGAGGGCAACAGGACCATGGACTCGAGAATCATCAACGGCTCCCGCACTGTGGGCCTCGCGTGGTACCATCGCTTCCCGATACGATAGCCGCCAGCACCAGTCGATTCGATGACCGCCGACCATTTTCTGACATTAGCCGGGCTGGTGTTCGATCGCCCCACGCGCGGCAGCAGCATTTCAAACGATGAGACGGCTACCCCGACTCGATGAGCTCCGCCATGCGCGCGGCGGCGCCCGGCGCCTGCGCGAAAAAGAGTACCGGCTCGATCAGCTCGAGCTCCATGAGGAGGAGTCGCCCGTTGCGTACAACTCCATCAACCCTCGCGTAAAGAATCTCGTCGACCCCCGTTTCCGTGGCCTCGGCAGTCGCACGGAGCGCGGCACCCGCATCGCTGATCAGCACGGGGTCGGGATCGAGGCGCTCGACCGTTCCCCCAAAGTTGTACTGCACGCGAAAATCGCCCGCGACCGCGCGCTTCTTCACGGCATGGCTGAATTCCCCGCCGAGGAAGACGAGCGACCACTCTCCGTCCTCGATCTCCGGCAGAAACGGCTGCACCAGAAGCCCACTCGGCGTCGACTCTCGAAGCGCCGCGAAGCGTGCCTGATGCGCTTCGCCATCGTGCGGAGCAATGCGAAAAGTCTCATGCGCGGTCGCGGAAATCGCAGGCTTCACCACCGCCCCTGCCTCCCACCCCTGCTCGGCGATCAGCGCATCGAGCTCGGGCACCTCCCCATCGTCGTCGCGGCTCACCCAGATCGTCGGAACGATGGCGACGCCGCGCGTCTCGAGATCCCTGAGGTAGTGCTTGTCCACGCTCCACTGGACGAGCGCGGGGCCGTTCATGAGCGACCCACCCTGATGCTCCTTCACATCGTCGACCCAGCTGCGGAATTCCTGAGGTAGATGATGAAAGTTCCAGCAGGAGCGAAGCACGATGCGATGATAGCTCGACCAGTCCACCTTCGCGTCCCACGGCTTCGCCTCGACCTCCGCTCCGCGCGCGACGAGCGCATCGCGCAGCAGACAGTCGTCGGCGGTGATCGCCGGAACTCCGGAGTAGGTGACCAGCGCAATGCGGTTGTCTGAATGCGGGATTGACATTGGATCCGGTGTTGGCTGGGAGGTACGCCACCTCGATTGCGAAAGCTCTCCAAATCTGAAGTTACGATGCGCCGTTCTAGAGTGCGCGATGCAAGCGCAATCCTGTGATTCTCGTGCATCTTTCCTCATGCTCTTCGTCGATAATGCCGGCATCACGGACGCGCGCCTGAACCTGGCGCTCGAGGAGCACATCCTCCGCAACAGGATGGCGGACGATGACCTGCTCCTCTTCTACGTCAATGCTCCCGCGATCATCATCGGGCGGAATCAGAACACCATCGAGGAGATCAACTCGGAGGTGGTCGACGCACGCGGCATTCGCGTCGTGCGGCGCGTTTCCGGCGGCGGCGCCGTCTACCACGACCTCGGCAACCTGAACTTCAGCTTCATGACACGCGATGTGATCGCGCGCTTCAATCGTTACGATCTTTTCAACAAGCCCGTGGTCGAGGTGCTGCGCGAGCTCGGCGTCCCGGCGGAGATCGGTGGACGCAACGACATCCTCGCCGATGGCCGCAAGATCTCGGGGAACGCGCAGTTCGCAACCGCGGGGAAGATGTTCAGCCATGGCACACTCCTGCTCGATTCGAATCTCGACGATGTCACCGCGGCGCTGAAGCCGAAGCCGGGGAAGGTCGAATCGAAGGGGGTGAAGTCCATTCGCAGCCGCGTTGCCAACATCAGCGAGTTCCTTCGCGAACCGATCACCGTAAGCGAGTTGCGCGACCGGATCCTCGAGCGCCTCTTCGGCACGCGCGACCGGGCGGTCATTCCCTCGCTCGTCCTCAACGCCGCGGACTGGCACGCCGCGCACGAGCTGGTCGAGCGCAGATACGGGAGCCGGAGCTGGAACTACGGCGAGAATCCGCCGAGCACGCTGCAGCGTGCACGGCGGTTTCCGGCGGGAGAGATCGACATGCGCCTCGATGTCCACGGTGGCGTCATCACCGGTGTGCGGTTCTTCGGCGACTTCATGGGGCGCACGGAGGTGCGCGAGCTGGAAGCGACGTTAGTGGGGCTCGCGCACGAGCGGGATGCGCTCGTCGCTGCGCTCGCCGGCATCGATCTTCGCCAGTACTTCGGAGACGTGAGCCACGACGACATGCTCGAACTTCTGAGTCCCTGATTCCACACGTCCCTCGCTGCGGAACGTCGCGGAGAGCGTTGTAGCTTTCGCCGACCACCTCGAGGAGCGACCATGACCCAACCCGCCGGCGACTGCAGCCATCTCGATCAGGTGCGCGACGTCTCCCCGAAGATGCCGAAGGGCTGCGAAGAGTGCCTCAAGCTCGGGATGCAGTGGGTTCACCTGCGACTCTGACAGGAGTGCGGGCACGTCGGCTGCTGTGATCAGTCACAGGGCAAGCACGCGACGAAGCACTTCCACCAGACGAAGCACGCGATCATGAAGAGCTTTCAACCCGGTGAAGACTGGAGCTGGTGCTACGTCGACGAGCTGTTCATGGAGCCCGCAGCGGAGCCGTCCGCGTGAGCGCGAACGCCGCGTGGCCATCGCTTTCCCTCGCCGACTGGAGCGACACTCGCGACACGCTGCACATGTGGACGCAGATCGTGGGCAAAACGCGCCTCGCGCTCGCGCCGATGGTCAATCACTGGTGGCAGGTTCCGCTCTACATTTCCGCGCGCGGGCTCACCACATCGTGGATTCCGTACGGCGAATCCGGATTCTCCGTCGAATTCGACTTCATCGATCACGCGCTCGTCGTTCAGCACGATGATGGACGCGCGTGGAACATGGCGCTGGCCCCGCGCTCCGTCGCTGATTTCTTCGGGAGCTACATGGAGGGGCTGCGCTCGCTCGGGATCGACGTGCGCATCTGGCCCGTGCCCGTCGAGCTCGCGACTCCGATCCCGTTCGCCCAGGACGAGACGCACAAGACGTACGCCGCCGCCGCCGCGCACGACTTCTGGCGCGCGCTCTCGCAGGCCTCACGCGTGCTCGGCATCTTCCGCGGACGCTTCATCGGCAAGTCGAGCCCCGTGCACTTCTTCTGGGGGAGCTTCGACCTCGCGTGCACGCGCTTCAACGGACTGCGCGCACCAGTGCATCCGGGAGGAGTTCCCGGGCTCGCCGACTGGGCAACGCGCGAAGCGTATTCGCACGCGTGCATCAGTGCGGGGTGGTGGCCCGGCGCAATGGGAAGCCCGATCGAAGAGGCGGTATTCTATGCCTATGCGTATCCGGAGCCGGTCGGGTGCCCAACGGCGAAGATCCGTCCGGCCGCCGGCCGTTACCACGACGCGATGCATGAGTGGGTGCTGCCGTACGAAGCGGTGCGCAGCTCCGCGCACCCGGACGTCGATGCACTCGACTTCTTTCAGAGCACCTATGAAGCCGCTGCATCGCTCGGCGGCTGGGATCGCCCGTCGCTCGAGCGCGCCAATGATGCGCGCGTGAAGTAGCGAGCGTTCAGAGCATGTACGGGATGTTCGACGCTGCCGTGGGATAGGCGTAGATCATCTTCTTCAGCTCCGCCGATGGGATGTCGAAGCGCATCGCCATTGCGAAGAGGTTGATCACCTCCTCGGCGTGCACGCCTAGCAGATACGCGCCGACGATACGGTCGGTCTCCTCGTCGATGATCGTCTTGAACATCCCGACGGGCTCGCGCACGCGCCGGCTGACGAACCACTCCGCGGTGTCGCCCGTCTCGACACGAACGCGCATGCCATTGTCACGCGCCGCCTTCTCCGTGAGCCCGACACCCGCGAGCGCGGGAAGCGTGAAGACGACGCTCGCGACGGCACGAAGGTCCGGACGCGCGCTGTTCCCGCCGAGCAGATTCGCGGAGACGATGGAGCCTTCGTGCCCGGCCACCGGAGTGAGCGGGATCGATCCGGGCGGGCTCACCACATCGCCCGCAGCATAGACACGGGGGTTCGACACGCTCTGCAGGAACTCATTGACGCGCACCGCGCCGTGCCGCTCGAGCTCGATGTGCCCCGCCGCCGCGCCGATACGCGCGGTGTTCGGCACGCGCCCCGCGCCGTGCACCACGAGATCGGTTTCGATCACCTGCGTGTTTGCCCCATGCCCCACGTGCACGCGAAATGGAGATGAGGCCGACGCACGATCGATCGCGTTCACCGTATGATCGAGACGCACATCGATGCCGATCGCCCGTGTGTGCGCGATCAACCGATCGACCACCGCACGATCGAACAACAGAAGCGGCGTACCGCGCCCCACGATGACGACCTCCGACCCCGCGCGCCGCGCGAGATGCGCGAACTCGAGCGAGATGTAGCCCGCGCCGATGAACACGATGCGGCGCGGAAGTGCCGCGAGCTCCATGAAAGCCGTGCTGTCGATGACGTGCGATTCTCCGGTAATCCCCAGCTGCCGCGGTGACGCGCCAGTCGCAATGACGACATGGCGCGCGGTGAGCTCGCGATCGCCAACGACGATGCGATCCTCCGCCACGAAGCGCGCCTCGCCGTGCAGCGTCTCGATCCCCGCCTTCCGGAATGCGCCCTCACGACTGGCGGGCAGCGGATCAGTGAAGCTCCGCTTGAACTGCATCAGCGCCGGCCAGTCGATCGATGCGTCGCCGGAGACGCCGTACCCTTCCATGCGCCGATGCCACGAGATCACATCCGCGGCCCCGACAAGGACCTTCTTCGGATCGCAGCCGCGATTGCCGCAGGTGCCTCCATACGGTTGATCGTCCACTACGGCCACGCGCCATCCAGCCGCGGCACAGCCATTCGCGGGCCCGGAGCCGGCGGTGCCGGTGCCGAGCACGACGAGGTCGAATTGCTCGTTCATAGTCCTCCCGCGCGGGTTAACCGCCTCAAAGCGGCATCGGAACCAAATGCACTATTTTTGCCATAGTTAGTATCGTGCGTGCCGCCGGAGCATCCCCGAATGTCCGCTTCTGCCTCAAGGCTTCCAAATGGACTCATCGCTTCTCACTGCCCAGCCCGACAACACACGCGTCGCAACCTCGCGACGTACACCGCATCCGGCAACGCTCGCCGAGCGCTTCGATACGGTACGCGCGCAGACGGAGCACCTGTGCGAACCGCTCGACACCGAGGACTACGTCGTCAGCAGCATGGCCGATGTGAGTCCCACTAAATGGCATCTCGCGCACACCAGCTGGTTCTTCGAGACATTCATTCTCGGACCGCATGCGCCCGGCTATCGCTCGCCGAATCCGCGCTACGCCTACCTCTTCAACTCCTATTACGTCCAGGCCGGCGAGCGACACTGCCGCGCGATGCGTGGTCTCGTGACGCGTCCAACCGTGCGCGAAGTGTTCGAGTATCGCGCGCACGTCAGCGAGGCGATGCGGAAGCTCCTTCGCGAGATCAACGAGGATCTTGCGCACCCCGCGTATCCACTGGTCGTGCTGGGTCTCCACCACGAGCAGCAACATCAGGAGCTGCTCGTCACGGACATCAAGCACGTCTTCTGGATGAATCCTCTTCGCCCGGTGTATCGCGAGCGGTCCGTGCTTCCCGCGCGTGCGCTCCCGGAGTCCGCATGGAAGTCGTTCGAGGGCGGCGTGCACCGCATCGGACATCAGGGTGATGGCTTCTCCTTCGACAACGAGCTCCCCGCGCATCGCGAGTTCCTCGAGGACTTCAGGCTCGCGTCGCGCCTCGTCACGAACGGCGACTATCTCGACTTTATCAACGACGGCGGCTACAGGCGCTCCGAGCTCTGGCTCTCGCCCGGGCTCGCGATGGTGCAGGACGGCGGATGGGGGGCGCCCTTCTACTGGGAGCGCGCCGACGACGGCTGGACCGAGTTCACGCTCGCGGGCACGAAGCCAGTCGCGCACGACGAGCCCGTGTGTCACGTGAGCTACTACGAGGCGGACGCGTTCGCGCGATGGGCGAAGCGTCGTCTGCCCACCGAAGCGGAGTGGGAAGTCGCCGCGCGCGGCGCGCCGCTGGAAGGAACATTCGTCGAGAGCGAGCACTTCCATCCCGCGCCCGCGAGCGACGCAGCCCTCGCGTCGGGCGAGCTCACGCAGCTCTATGGCGACGTGTGGCAGTGGACGCAGAGCGCGTACGTTGGCTACCCGGGCTTCGAGGCGGATACGGGCGCGATCGGCGAGTACAACGGCAAGTGGATGGCCGACCAGTGGGTGCTGCGAGGTGCATCATGCGCCACGCCGCAGTCGCATGCACGGATCACGTATCGAAACTTCTTCCCATCGGATGCACGGTGGCAGTTCATGGGGATTCGCCTTGCCGACCACGCGTGAGGACCGTTCGATGACGATGCCCGCATCGCGGCACGGCGTTCCGCGCATCGTCGCGCGCGCCAATGCGCGCAGCGTGCGCGACGAGGTTCTGCTCGGGCTCCACGCAGAGCCGAAGACGCTGCCGCCCAAGCTGTTTTACGATGCCGTGGGCGCGGAGCTATTCGAGCAGATCTGCGAGCTCCCCGAGTACTATCTCACCCGCGCGGAGCTCGAGATTTTAAATGCGCGCGCGGGCGAGATCGCGAAGCTCGCGGGACCGCGCGTCGCGCTGCTCGAATACGGGAGCGGCGCCGGCGTGAAGATCCGCCTGCTGCTCGACGCCCTCGAGTCGCCCGCGGCCTACGTGCCGATCGACATCTCGCGCGAACAGCTCGATCGCGTCGCGCGCGAGCTCGCCGCGGAATATCCGGATGTCGCGGTGCGTCCGCTCCACGCGGATTACACGTTGCCGCACGCGGTTCCCGATCTGCCCGTGCGCTCGCGCAGGGTCGCGTTCTTTCCCGGCTCCACGATCGGCAACTTTCATCCGATGGAAGCCGCGGCCTTTCTCGGCCGCGTACGTCGCGTGGTCGGCAAGGACGGCGCCCTGATCCTCGGCGTCGACCGCCGCAAGAGCGCGGCGGTGCTCAACGCAGCCTACGATGACACAGCGGGTGTGACTGCGGCATTCAACAAGAACATCCTCACGCGCATCAACCACGATGCAGGCGGGCATTTCGATCTCGGCAGCTTCGCGCATCGCGCGTTCTTCAACCCGCGCGCGAGCCGCGTCGAGATGCATCTCGTGAGCATGACCGAGCAGATGGTGAAGGTCGCCGGCGATGTCATCCATTTCGACGAGGGCGAGTCGATCTGGACCGAGAGCTCGTACAAGTACGACCGCGCCCGACTCGAGGAGCTCATCGAAACCGCCGGCTTCAGGATGCGGAAGCTCTGGACGAATTCGAAGCGCCAGTTCTGGGTGGCCTACCTCGAAGCGGTGTGACGCAGATGCGCCGGCGCGACCGCGCGTTCCACCAGCGCGAGCGCACCGTCGACTAGCAGGGCGAGCGCCGCCGCGGGAAGCGCCCCCGAGAGGATCATGTTCGTGTCGGCGAGCGCGAGCCCCGCAACGATGGGCTCGCCGAGTCCGCCGGCGCCGATGAAGGCCGCGAGCGTTGCCGCGCCGACGGTGATCACCGCGGCGGTACGAATCCCCGACATGATAACCGGCGCCGCGAGCGGCAACCGCACCGAGAGCAGCCGCTGCCACGGCGTCATCCCCAGCGCCTCCGCCGCCTCGACCGCGGACGGGTCAGCGTCGCGCACGCCGCTGTAGGCGCTCCGCACGATCGGGTAGAGCGCGTAGATCCAGAGCGCCACGAGTGCCGGCTTTATCCCGATGCCGAAGAGCGGGATCATGAAGGCGAGCAGCGCAATGCTCGGAATCGTCTCGAGCACACCCAACGCACCGACCACCGGCTCGGCCAGCCGCCGCGTGCGCTCGAGGGCAAGCGCGAGCGGGAGGGCGACCAGAATCGCGGCGCCGAGGGCGAGGGCGACGAGGAGGAGATGCTGCAGCACCAGCGTCCAGATCGCGCCGCGGCGCTGCCACAGGTAGGGCATCAGCGATATCTTAGTACTAAGATATTCGCCTTTTCCGGCTGCGCTGTCTGGATGGCCCTCCCCGGCGGTGAGCCCCACGTCGCGCAGGGCGTCCGCCGCGACGCGCTTCACATCCTCGCCATCGACCTCGATGCGCCGGTTGAGCGCGCGCATCCGCGTCTCATCGAGCAGTCCGCTCAGCAGCGTGAGCGCGGACACCGCGTCGGGGCGATCGTGCGCGAGCCGCGAGCCGATGAGTGCGGCCGCCTCGTAGGGCGGGAAGAAGTGCTTGTCGTCGATGAGCGTCACGAGATCGTATTTCGCGAGCAGTCCGTCGGTCGAATAACCGTCGATGACGTCGACCGCGCCGCTCGCGAGCGCCTGATATTTCACCGCGGGCGCGAGCGGCCGCACGGCGCGCGGGCGCACGCCGTACACACGCGCGAGTCCCGCGAGTCCGTCCGGACGCCCGATGAAGTCCGCCGTGAATCCAGCGGTGAGATGCGCGCTCTCCCGGGCGAGGTCGCTGATGGTCCGGAGGTGATACTGCGCCGCAGTGTTCCGTCGCACCGCGATCGCGTACGCGTTCTGGAATCCGAGCGGCGGAAGCCAGCGCATCCCGTAGCGCGACGCGAACTCGCGCGCGACGTGTGCAAAGACGAGGCGCGCGTCGCTCGCGAGCGAATCGGGGAGCGTGTCGTGCAGCACGGCGAGCAATCCGGTGCCGGTGTACTCGGGATAGACATCGATCGCGCCGGAACGAAGCGCCTCGATCGCGATTTGTGTTTGGCCGAGCCCCATGCGGCGATCCACGGTCATCCCGTGCGCCTCGAGTAGCTGCGCGAACAGCTCGGCGAGCAGGTACGACTCGCCAAAGGGCTTGGAGGCGACGATGATGGGCGCGGTGCGCGCCGCGCGAGGCGCGGTCTGCGCGCGCACAGTCATCGGCGCGAGGAGGCCGGCCGCCACGACACCGATCGCGAGCGCGATCGCCCGCGCGATGGTGCTCACCACTGTACCTCTCACGCAATTCCCCGGAGCGGCGCCGACGCCGCCAGCGCGCGCTCCAGCAGCGTCGCCACGTAGGGCGTCGCCGGCGCGGAGGCGAGTGTATCGATCGTCCCGCGCTGCTCAATGCGTCCGTTGCGCATCACCACCAGCTCGTCCGCGAGCCGCGCCGCCTCCGCGAGGTCGTGCGTCACCATCAGCATCGTGAACGACAGCTCGCGTCGCAGGGTATCGAACGCCGCCTGCAAATCCGAGCGCGTGATCGCGTCGAGCGCGCCAAAGGGCTCGTCCATGAGCACGACGCCCGGACGCGCGGCCAGCGCGCGCGCCAAGGACGCGCGCTGCCGCTGTCCACCCGACAGCTCGTGCGGAAAGCGCGCGCCAAATGTCTCGGCGGGGAGCCCGACCAGCGCCAGCGTCTCCGTTGCCACATCGGTCGCATTGGCTACGCCGAGCAGCGTGGGCACCAGCGCGACGTTCCGTAGAATCCGCCAGTGCGGCATCAGCCCGCTGTTCTGCGGCACATAGCCGATCATCCGCCGCAGCGCCACGCTCGGCATTTCGCGCACGGTCCGCGCGCCAACGGAAATCGTGCCACTCGTCGGCTCGACCAGGCGATTGAAGCATCGCAGCAGCGTCGTCTTCCCCGATCCGCTCTCACCGACCAGCGCGACGCTCGTCCCCGCTGCCACATCGAGGCTCACGCCATCGAGCGCAGTGACGGCGCCGTAGCGCTGCACGATATCCCTCGCGGCGAGAGCGAGCGGCTCGCGTCGCGTCAGTGACTCGGCGGGTGTGTTCACTCCCTAAGCTGCCGCTTCGGCTGCCGAGTGGCAACGCGCGACGAGGCGAGGCGTTATCATCAGCGAATGGCACTCCAGCCACCTGCGACGCTCTGGACCATCGGCCACTCCACACATCCGATGGAGGAGTTTCTCGAGCTGCTGCGCGGGCACGAGATCACGCGGATCGCCGACGTGCGCCGCTTCCCCGGCTCACGCGCGCACCCGCACTTCAACCCCGAGGCGCTCGCCGCATCACTCGACGAGCGCGGAATCGCATACACGCCGATACTCGCGCTCGGCGGGCGGCGGAAGCCGCGCCCCGACTCCCCGCACGTTGCCTGGCGCAACGACGCCTTCCGTGGTTACGCCGACTACATGGACACGCCGGAGTTCGAGGCGGCGGCGGAGCAGCTCGCGATGCTCGCGCGCGCGGAGCGCGTCGCAGTCATGTGCGCGGAGGCTGTGTGGTGGCGGTGCCACCGCTCGATGATCTCCGATTGCTTCAAGGCGAGCGGATGGACCGTGCTTCATATCATCGGCGCGGGTGAGGCAAAGGAGCATCCGTACACGTCGGTCGCGAAGGTGGTCGACGGCACGTTGACCTACTGACCGGCGTGCTCCCCCATGGGACGCCTGCGTGATAGCTTGAATCCCGGGCATTTCCGCCCACGCCCGCTCGCTTCTCTCTCGCGTCGTTCCGCGCGCCCCCGCCCTGATGACCTTTCAGCGCAAGATGCTGTTCGGCTTCTCGCTCATGGTCCTCCCCGCGCTGCTCATCGGGGTCGAGGCGATCCGCACGAACGTGCTCGAGCGCGACGCGCTCCAGATGCTCGGTCAGAACATGGCACGCACGCGCACGTACTCCGAGCTCGAGACAGCGATGTTCAACCAGAGCGAGATCGTCTGGCGCTATCTGAGCGGGCTCGACCCGCATGCGCGTGGGGAGTTTCGCGCGACGGGCGAGGTCATCAAGTACTGGCATCAGCGCTGGAGGTCGGAGCTTCGTCCCAACGAGGCCGCGCTCGCGAATAGCACCGAGGAGATTCAGCGAAACATCGAGGTCGTCGCGGACAGCGTGTTCGTGCTCTACGATTCGGGGCAGCGCGAAGCCTCGTACCGTCTCGCGCAGCGCGATCTGCGCGACAGGCTTCTTCCCGAGCTTACCCTGCTCAATCGCGATATCTATCGTCAGGCGCGCGAGTCGAGCGTGCGCGGTGCGTACACGCGTCTCGAGGAGATCGTCACCCGTGAGCGCGATGCGCTCGTGGCGATCCTCATCGTCGCGGTCGGCGCGGGGCTTCTCGGCTCGTGGCTCATCTCGCGCGGGCTCGCGCGCCCGATCAGCCAGCTGCGCGTGGCCATGGCGCGCGTAGGCGCAGGCGAGATCGAGCTCCCGATCGATGTGAGCTCCCCCGATGAGATCGGCGACCTCGCGCGCTCCTTCGCGCAGATGACGGCGAGCCTCCATGAGTCGCAGGCGCGCAGCACGCGCCTCAACACCGAGCTACAGCGCAAGGTCTCACAGCTGGAGACGACGCAGGCGCAGCTCGTCCAGTCCGAGAAGCTCGCCTCGATCGGCGAGATGGCCGCGGCCGTCGCACATGGGATTCGTAATCCGCTCGCCAGCCTGCGCGCCGCGGCGCAGGTTGCGCTGCGCCACCCGGAATCAGCCTCTTCGCGCGAGCATCTCGGCGTCATCATCGATGAGGTCGATCGACTCGACCGTCGCGTGAGCCATCTGCTCAGCTTTTCCAAGCCGGCGCCGTACCATCCCCTGCGGGAAAGCGTGGCGCGACTGATCGAGGATTTGCTGCCCCCCTTCGGCGAGCTGCTGCGCGAGAAGAGCGTGACCCTCACGCTCGACATCGCCGCCGATCTCCCCGACGTGCGCGTCGATCCGATGCAGCTCGAGCAGGCGCTCGTCGAGATCGTGTCGAACGCACTCGACGCGATGCCCGAGGGCGGCACACTCCGCATCTCTGCGCACGCGAGTCGTGCGGCGGCTGGCGATGAGACGGTGCTCCTCGAGATCATCGACGGCGGCGTCGGAATTCCCGCGCGGGTGCTCGCCTCGGTATTCGAGCCGTTCTTCACGACGCGTCCCGAGGGCACCGGGCTCGGACTCGCGATCGCCAAACGCTACGTCGAGCAGAACGGCGGCGCGATCGAGATCGACAGCACCGCCGGCACGGGAACGACGGTGCGTATCCGCCTCCCAGGCATCGACATCGACGCGCTCACCGCTGCAGCGGCAAGCGACGCCGCACTCGCAACCGCGAAGCGCTCGTGAGCGGCCCGACCGTTCTCATCGTCGACGACGAGCGCACGCTCGCGCGCTCGATCAAGACCTTCCTCACCGAGTCGGGCTACGAGGCGGAAGTCGCCGGCGATGCGGAGACGGCGCTGCAGCTGCTCGAGAGCTTCCGCCCGGACGTCGTCTTCGCCGACGTGCGCCTCCCCGGCATGGGCGGGATCGAGCTGCTCGAGCGGATCCGCGACTTCGACTCATCGATTCCGGTCATCATCATGACGGCGTACGGAAGCATCGAGGGCGCTGTCGAAGCCGTGAAGCTCGGCGCCTTCGACTATCTGAAGAAGCCAGTCGATCTCGAAGAGCTGAAGCTGCTCGCCGACCGCGCGCGCGAGACATCGCTGCTCAAACAGGAGCTGTCGTACTACCGCGGACGCGAAGCCCGCAAAGTCCCCTTTCACGGAATGATCGGCGAGTCGGCTGGCATTCGCGCGGTTATGGAGCAGGCGCGCCAGATCGCCGCACTCGATGACACGCCGCCGGTGCTCATCACCGGCGAGACGGGAACCGGCAAGGGACTCATCGCGCACACGATTCACGCGTCGGGGCCGCGCGCGTCGAAACCGTTCATCGAGGTGAACTGCACAGCGCTTCCCGCGAGCCTCATGGAGGCTGAGCTGTTCGGCCACGAGCGCGGTGCGTTCACCGATGCCAAGCAGTCGAAGATCGGTCTGTTCGAAGCGGCCGAGCGTGGCTTCATCTTCCTCGATGAGATCGGGGACACGGAGCTTTCGCTCCAGGGGAAGCTCCTGCGCGCCATCGAGGAGCGCATGGTGCGTCGTGTGGGCGGAATACGCGACCGGAAGATCGATGTGCGCATCCTGGCCGCGACGAACCGTGATCTCGAGCGCGAGGCGCAGGCGGGGACCTTCCGCCGCGATCTCTACTTCCGTCTCGCCGTGATCCTCCTTCGCCTTCCGCCGTTGCGCGAGCGCGGCGGCGACGTGCTCCTGCTGGCCGATGACTTCGTGCGGCGCTACAGCACGAAGTACGGGAAGGATGTGAAGCGCATGAGCCCTGCCGTACGCGACGCGCTGCTCGCGTACTCGTGGCCGGGGAACGTGCGCGAGCTCAGTCACGTGATGGAGCGCGCGGTGCTCTGGAGCCAGGGCGGCGTGCTCGAGGCGGAGCAGCTGTCGCTGACGAAGCTCGACGAGGCGCCGATGCGCGTGACGGGTGAGATGTCGATCGAGGACATGAGCGCGGCGGATGCGGCGCAGCTTCCACTCCCCGGCGCGCTGCCGCCGCGCGGGACGGATCTCGCGCAGTGGGAGAAGTCAATGATCGAGCAGGCGCTCCGCGAGGCGAACGGAAATCAGACGCAGGCGGCCCAGCGACTCGGCGTCAGCCGCGACACACTGCGCTATCGCCTCAAGAAATTCGGAATTCAATAGCAGATGCACGTCATCTTGCTCGGAACGGCTGCGGGTGGTGGATTTCCACAGTGGAATTGCTGGTGCCCAACCTGCCGCATCGCGCGCGAGGATCCGGCGCGGGCGCGCCCACGCTCGCAATCGTCGATCGCCTTCAGCGCCGACGGCGCGCGCTGGTTCCTCGGCAACGCATCCCCCGATGTACGCGAGCAGATCGCGCAGCTGCCGCACGCGCAGGTGAAGGGGGTGCGCCACGTGCCGGTGGAGGGGATCGTGCTCACCGATGCGGAGCTCGACCACACGCTCGGGATCACGTTGCTGCGCGAGGGGCGGCTGCTGCAGATCGTTGCGACACCGGCGGTGATGCACACGATCTCGGAGGATTCGCGAATCCTTCCGGTGACGGAGGCGTTCGCGGAGGTGCAGACGGTCGAGGTCGATCTCGGCGATCCTGTGCCGCTCGATTATCGCGACGGGAACGCGAGCGGGCTTACGATCGAGATGAAGGCCGTGCGCGGAGATCCGCCGCGCTTCGCGAGGCGCGAGGAAGTCGGCCACACGGTGGCGGCATTCATCACTGATACGCGCACGGGGAAGTCGTGCGCGTTCGTTCCCGGATGCGGAGGGCTCGGGCCGAAGCTGCTCGCGCGCCTGAATGCCGTGGACCTCCTGCTCTTCGACGGCACCTTCTGGAGGGATGACGAGCTCGCACGGCTCGACATCTCCGACAGGGCGGCGTTGTCGATGGGGCACGTGCCGATTTCGGGGCTGGAGGGAAGCCTCGCATCTTTGTCGCAACTGTCGTGTCGCCAAAAGGTTTACACGCACATCAACAACACGAATCCGATGCTCGTCGAGTCGTCGAAGGAGCGTGCGGCGGTAGAGGCAGCGGGGATGGTCGTGGGCATGGACGGGATGCACTTCGAACTCTGAGGCGCGCGTTTTGCGCGCGTGTCGTGCATTTCCCCCACTTCGCGGTATGCTTTGACCATGTCCAGCTCGCTGCTTTCCGCGCCAACGACCGCTGCGCCGCCGGCGCCGCCGATTCCGAAACTTGAGCGCCCGCTCGCGCCCGATGCGCTGGTCGCTGCGCTCCGCGGATTCCACGGCTCGTACTACGTGGAGCATCCGTTTCACCATCTCATGCACGACGGCAAGCTCACGCAGCGGCAGATGCAGGGATGGGTCGCGAACCGGCTCGCGTACCAGCGAGCGATTCCGCGGAAGGATGGCGCGATCATCTCGAACTGTCCGGTGCCGGAGGTTCGTCGCAAGTGGATACAGCGCATCATCGATCACGATGGGCTGAAGGTGGGCGAGGGCGGGATCGAGAAGTGGATCCAGCTCGGGATCGCGTTCGGCATTCCGCGCGAGCAGATGGAGGATGAGCGCCACGTGCTCCCCGGCGTGCGCTTCGCGGCTGAGATGTACGTGACCTTCTGCAAGACGAAGCCGTGGGTGGAGGCGGCGGCGTCATCGCTCACCGAGCTCTTTGCGCCGGACATCATGCGGCGCAGGCTCGAGGCGCTGCCGAAGCACTACGCGTGGATTCGCGCGGATGCATACGACTACTTCAACAGCCGGCTGACGCAGGCGCCGCGCGACAGCAATCACGGGCTCGAGATCGTGACGACGTATTGCACGACGGTCGAGACGCAGCAGCGCGCGTTCGAGGCGCTCGCGTTCAAGATCGAGATGCTCTGGGTGATGATCGATACGATCTACAACGCGTACCGCGAAGAGTGACGCAATGACGCTCACGGGAACGTCGCGTCCGAAGCTGTGGAAGTTCGCGCGCGTGCAGTTCGATGAGGCGCGGCAGCGGAGCGTGCTTCAGTATCCGGAGGGCGCGGTGCTGTTGAACGACACGGCGGCGGAGATTCTCGCGCTGTGCGACGGCGAGCGGACGATCGCGGAAATCGCGGCGACGCTCGCGGAGCGATACGGATCGGACGTACTCGAGGACGTGCGGTCGTATCTGTCGCAGCTGGCGGAGCGGGAGCTCGTGCGGGATGACTCGCCGTCATCGTCCGTGAGTTGATGTCGCAAATACGTAGCTGAGCTCGCTGGGGCATATGACCCGGCAGTGGGTGATCTGACGGTCGATTGGGTGAGATTCCCGGGTCGCGCTGGTCCCGGTGATAATCACGTAACTACAAATCAAACATTGGCTTACGTCGGCGGCGGAAGGGTGCTTTTTCGCGGCATGGTCAGTGCCTTAATTACGGTAGTCGCGATCGAGTAAGCAGTCCCGTTTGGGTGAACTTTCTCTCCCGCCGTGTGCTCGTCGCGAGCATGCACCTACCGTGAACAGGAGTCGCGCAATGTCCTGGACCAAGCCGGAATTCGAAGTCGTGGAAGTCACGATGGAAGTGACTGCGTACGTCGCCCGCCGCTAACCAGCGTGCAGCGAAGCAAAGGGGCCCGCTTCGGCGGGTCCCTTCTCTTTTCCACTGACGGTGCGCGATGGATCGTAGACCTACCACGCTGCTCGCGGAGCTCACGCACCGCTGCCCCCTGCATTGTCCGTACTGCTCCAATCCGATCGACCTCGCGCGCGCGCAGTCCGAGCTCTCGACCGACGACTGGAAGCGCGTCTTCACACAGGCGCGCGAGCTGGGCGCGCTGCAGCTCGGACTCTCGGGCGGCGAGCCGCTCATCCGCCGCGATCTCGAAGAGCTCGTCGCCCATGCGAAGTCGCTCGGCTTCTACCAGACGCTCGTCACCTCCGCCGTCGGCCTTACGCGCGAGCGCGCCGTGCGGCTCAAGGAAGCAGGACTCGAGCATGTGCAGATCTCCTTTCAGGATTCCGAAAAGGAGATCGCGGAGAAGATCGCGGGCACGCGCAGCTGGGACGCGAAGCATCAGGCCGCGCAGTGGATCAAGGAGCTCGACTTCGCCTTCAGCTTCAACGTCGTGCTCCATCGCGCGAATCTCGACCACCTTGCCGAGATCATCGACATGGCGGCCTCGCTCGGCGCGGATCGCATCGAGCTCGCCAATACGCAGTACTACGGCTGGGCGGTGCTCAACCGCGAATCGTTGATGCCGACACGCGCGCAGATCGAGCGCTCGGAAGCCATCGTCGATGCGGCGGTGGAGAAGTACAAGGGAAAGATGCAGATCATCTACGTGCTCCCCGACTACTACAGCGAGTTTCCGAAGCCGTGTCAGGGCGGATGGGGAAATTTCTATCTCGTCGTCGCGCCGGACGGACGCACGATGCCCTGCCACGCCGCCTCGCAGATCACCACGCTCTCCTTCGACAACGTGCGCGAGCACAGCGTGCGCTGGATCTGGGAGGAGTCGAGCGCCTTCCTCGCGTTCCGCGGCGACGAGTGGATGAAGGAGCCGTGCCGCAGCTGTCCGCGCAAGCACATCGACTTCGGAGGGTGCCGCTGCCAGGCGTTCGCCCTCACCGGCGATGCGACGCGAGCCGACCCCGTGTGCACGCTGACATCCGACCGCGCGATCATCGACGCCATGCTCGACGGCGATCCGCCGCCGGTGCAGTACGTCTATCGCGAGATGGGACGTACACGCGAGACCGCGATGGCTGGCATCAGCGCGCCGGACGTCGCGCGGGATTAGCGCGGCGCCCTAGCTGCGCTCGAGCACCTCGCGCACCTTCTCGGCGAAATCGTAGGGCAGGAATGGCTTCTGCACGCCTTTCACGCCGATCGCACACAACGCTGATCCGCACGATCGATCGCCTCCCACCACAGACTTCCGTCGTCATAGAGTCGCGACGCGGAAACTCCCCAAATCGACTCGATCGCGGGGATAGCGTCCAACACGTGCTCTTGGCTCGCGCGGAACGTCCGCTCGGCGTCGTCGCCGCGACGTCGTGCATCTGGCGCCAACCGCCTGGGGGGCGCATCGGCGCGCCCTATAAGAGGAACGTCGTGCTGCCTCTCGTGTGCAACTTGAGGCACGGAACCACTGTCGTGGTCGGTGAGACCGAAGTTGCAGCGGATCATGCGGGGTAAATCGATATCGAGCGCAGCTTCGAGTCCCACTCGACTGCTGACCTGCGTCGCCGCCATCGGACTGGCGAACTGCTCACCTTTGACGTCTCATTGTCCCATTACCGGAGTCGCACGAGCTATGCTCGTCGTGCACGCTAAACCAGCGTGATCGTTACCGGCAATGCTCGAGGGAAGTTATCTCACGTGCGCGCCGCACATGAGATTCTTCTACTGCGCTGCGCCGCTGCACGTGGTCCCGCTACCGACCGTAGTACTCGTCGATGCAGAGCGTGATCACCTGATTGAGCAGCTCATCGGGGCCGGCCGAGCGCGCGCGGGGATGAGCATTGTGCAGATCGGACCATCCCTGCTTGATGGCGATCACGAGTTGCTCGACACGCACGCGATTGAGGTGCGCATCCTCGCACAGATTGCGCACGGCGCGACGCACCTCGTTCGCCGCGCGCACGAGACCCTCCTCGTTGGCCGATGGCTCGTCGCGAACCATGCTCACGAGGAGCTCGCCGAGCGCCGCGATGGTGCTCTCGGGAATGGTTCGCAGGGTCACCGATGCTCTCGAGCGATCAGTGCGATCAGGTGGGCGCTATGATGAGGCAATTGTCCACGTCGGAGGGGAGATGTTCCGAGCTACGACGCAGCGCCCTTTTGCCCGGCCTGCGTCGCAGCCTGCTGGATTCGCTTGATGTACGCAGCCACCGGCTCCGCTCCCTTTCGCACGGGAAGCACGAAGCTCGCGTCGTCCGGGGCGATCGGCTTGCCACTGGCGACGGGCTCGTCGACCATGAGATCCCCGCCGGCGCGCTCGATCGCACGCTCGAAGTTCTCGACGGCATCTTCCAGATCCGCAAGCTCCACCGAGGACTCCTTCCCGGTGAGCTCTACACCCTGGTGACGAAGCCGCGACGCGATCTCCTCACCGATCCGCTTCCGATCATCGGCCGAGCTGTCGACCGATTCGTTCGATGGACCGCGTGTCACTTCTTGTCCTTCCTATTCTCGTCCTTTCCGTCCGGCAGCGTCTCCCACGTCGATGAGCCGGAGAGATTGCTGTTCTTCGCCGCATCACCGACCGATCCCTTCCCTTCCCCCGCTTCACGGCGGAGCTCTTCCTGCAGCATCTTCTCACTGTCGCTCTTCGTATCGTCTTTCTTGCCAGCTTCGTGCTTGTTGTCTGTCATGATCGTAGCTCCACTATAAAGAAGGGTCGGAAATGCACGCCGGCGCATTGGCGTGGGTGGAAAGTTGATGCATGGAGCGGGCCCCGGCACGGTCGCCGCACCATCGATACAAGGATAAGCGACACCCGTGTCACATGTTACGAGTCCCGGCCATTCGCTGCAATCACGAACGCATCCCGCGTCCAAACGGATCCCGTGAGGGGTAACCGGGCGAATCTTCGAAGCATTGCAGCCCCTCACCCAATGTCGTTAATTCACCCTACTCGGCACTCGCGGGCTCACCAGTTACCCCATCGAACGATGAAAATGGCGTACGCCACGGAGGTCATCGGCACGTACTTTCTCGTGCTGACCGTTGGACTCACGTCGCTCACACAAACGCCGTTCGCGCCATTAGCGATCGGCTGCTCACTAATGATCATGGTCTACATGGGCGGACACGTCTCGGGCGCGCACTACAATCCCGCTGTGACGCTTGCGGTGTGGATGCGGGGCAAGCTCCCGGCGGGCGACGTGGTTCCATACTGGATCGCGCAGTTCATCGGCGCCCTTCTCGCGGCGCTTACGGTTCTCTATCTCACCGGCAAGACCTTCGCTGCCGCGCCGGGCGCCGACGTCACGTGGGGACGCGCCCTTGCCGTCGAAGCGATCTTCACCTTCGCGCTCGCGCTCGTCGTTCTCAACTCGGCGACCGCGCGCCAGACGGAAAAGAACTCCTTCTATGGATTGGCGATCGGCTTCACGATCGTCGTTGCGGCGTTCGCCGGTGGTGGCATCTCCGGCGGCGCGTTCAATCCGGCGGTCGGCGCGGGCCCGATGCTGATCGACGCCTTCGTGTCTCACGGCTCGCTCGCCAACCTGTGGCTCTATCTCGTGGGTCCGCTCGCCGGTGGTGCGCTGGCGGCGCTCTTCTTCCGCGCGCAGAACCCCGAGCCGGAAACGGGCTCCGCGATCCCGGGCGCGCCTCCTGGCGAGGAGCGCGTGAAGCCGGGCGAGTTCACCGCGCCGCGTCCGGGCGGAGCTGCCGCGGGGCGGTGATGTCGCGGTTGCATGCCGGATGACAATCGGCAGCATCGCGTACCACCGCGATGCTGCCGATTGTCGTTCACGCGTTGCCGGAGCCGGATCAGCGCTGCGTCGCACCCACACCTCGCAACGCACGCCCCGGCTTCGCGCCCGTGTGCACGCCATCCTTCAACACCTCCACTCCGTTCACGAAGACCTCGCGAATCCCCACGGACAGCTGGTGCGGCTTCTCGTAGGTCGCCTTGTCGATGATCGTGGCAGGATCGAACACGACGACATCCGCGTACATTCCCGCACGCAACAATCCGCGATCGGGTATCGACAATCGCTCCGCGACGCCCGACGAGAATTTTCGTATGGCATCTTCGAGCGTCAATACGTGCTCTTCGCGCACGTACTTGCCGAGCAGTCTCGGATAGCTCCCGTACGCGCGAGGATGCGTCAGCCCCTTCGCATCCGCCGGATCGAAGCCTCCGGCGTCCGTCCCGATCACGACCCACGGACGCCTGAGCTGCATCGCGACATTCTCGTCGGTCATGCTGAACGTCACCTTGCCCGCGCGCCCGCCCGAGGCGAGCACGACGTCCGCCATCGCCTCGCCCCACGACTTGTGCATGTCATCTGCGATCTTGTCGAGGCGCCACCCCTCGTACTTTGCGAGCGACGGCGTCGACAGCAGTTCCACGACCATGATCGGACCCGGGCCGGACTCCTGACAGTACACGGGATGATGCGGCGTCGAGTCCATCGCCTCACTTATAATGCGCGCTCGCGTCTCCGGATTCTTCAGATTGTCGAGGAGCTCCCCGTTTTCCGCGGCCCACGGTGGTACGCATGACGAGAGATCGTTCCCCGACGCCGTGTACGGATACATCGTCGCGCCGACATCCTGTCCCGCTGCGCGCGCCGAGTCGATCTTCGACACCATCTCGCCCGCCTTCGCCCACGAGCGATGTCCTGCTGCCTTGAGGTGGTAGATCTCGACGGGAACGCCACCCGCGTTCCCGATCGCGAGCGCTTCGTCGATGGCCTCGAGCAGGCTGTCGCCCTCCGAACGGACGTGCGAGATGTAGACGCCGCGATAGGGCGCCATCGCCTTGGCGATCTCGCTGAGCTCATGCGTGCCGGCGTAGTTGCCTGGCGGATAGATGAGAGCACTCGCGACACCGAATGCGCCGTCCTTCATCGCGTCGCGCGTGACGCGGCGCATCGTGTCGAGCTGTGCCTCCGTTGGCGCGCCCTGCGTCTTGCCGTTCGCGTAGGCGCGAATGGTACCGGCGCCGAGGAAGGAGCCGACGTTGATCGAGTTGCCGTGCTTCTCCATCGCGTCGAGCCACGCGCCGAAGCCGTGGTCGCCCATGAACTGCTTCGCGAAGCGGACAGTGCTCGAGTCACTCGGATCGAGCGTCGCGAGGATCTTGTCGCTCACCGGTGCGGGCGTGTCGCCTTCGCCGAGGATCTCGGTGGTGACGCCTTGGGTGACTTTGCTGATGACGCGGCCATCGCCGGTGAGGAGTTGTTTGTTGGATTGTCCCTGGATGTCGATGAATCCGGGGGCCACAACGAGTCCCTTGGCATCGATGCGCTTTCCTGCGTGGGCGCCGGCGAGCGTTCCGGCGGGAGCGACGATTGCGATCCGGTCGCCGCGAAGCCCGACGTCGCCGTAGAACCACGAATTACCGGTTCCGTCGACGATCCTGCCGTTGCTGATAACGACGTCGTACGAGCCATCGGACGACGATGCGCCCGGATGTGTACTTCCGGCGCATGCGGCAAAGGCGAGGCAGAGGGCGGCGGTGAGCGCGGAAGAGCGGAGTGGAATTGTCATCGAATCGGCGGAAGGGTAGGGGCGATCATGCACGGAGCGGTCACGTCAAAGTTGCGTATGTGGCTGTTAATTCCTAACTTGCGCATCCTTTTGGGGCGTAGCTGAGCTGGCAAAGCGCCGGACTGTTAATCCGGAGATCGGTGGTTCGACCCCACCCGCCCCAGTACGAAAGTCGGTACAGGGTACGTCCAGCTAACGGCTGAGAAACGGCTGAGAAACGGCTGAGAAACGGCTCCGCGCGAAGATAGGCGAGTTCATCGCTGCCAGTCTTTCGCCCGGAGCTTTTTCGCGTCTGCGCCGCAGAGCGATTTTCGGGCTCCCAGAAAGACGTGTCTGGCGCATGAGGTCGCAAGCCTCCACCAGCGCTCGCACCGCGGCTCGAGCCGTGTCCACCGCAAATCGAATCACCGATAGCTGGAGATACTCATGTTCCGAAAGAAGCTGGGATTGATCGGTGCGCTTTGCGCACTCAGCGCTGCGCTCGCGTGCTCCAAGTCGCACGAGACGTCGGCCACCACGAAGGACTCGGCCGCGACCACCACCGCCGATGCTGCGAGCAGCGACGACGATTCGAAGACCAACGACCCGCCGCTCGACTGCACCAAGGCGTTCGTTCCAGGCAATGCCGTGGGAATTCTCACGAAGCCGGCCACCGTGAGCGCGTACACGTATCGCCCGCGCTCGTGCAGCATCGAGATTCCGGACGGCGGCTCGATCAAGATCTACACGGGGAGCGACTTCACCTCGGAGCTGTCGTGGAACGACGTGACGGGGAATTCGCATCACGGGAAGTACACGGAATTTCCGGGCGTCGGAGACCGCGCGCTCTACAAGACGGACGACGGGACGGAGTTCTTCACCAAGAAGGGGAAGATCTGGTGCACCGCGACGTTGATGGGAGAAAACAGCGTCCCCGGGAACTTCGTGCATCAGAGTAGCGCGGCGCTCGCTGCCAAACTTGGCGCGCTGTGTACGAAGGTTTTCGCGTTCAACTAAGCTCCTTCGCTTGAGGCCGCCACCTGGCGGCGCACGCCTTGCTTTACTCTCCCCCAGAGAGCGCATCCCGCTCTCCGTTACCGCCATTGGGAGAGTCGAATGCCGAGCGTCAAATCGAAGAGTGCGACTGCGAAGAGCGCCAAGAGCGAAAAGGGGAAGGACAGTAAGGTCGCGTCCGAGAAAATGAAGAACAACAACGTTTCGCCCGCGAAGAAAATCGAGGAGCTCTACTCCCTCGTCGAAGGCATAGACATCGCGATGCTCACGAGCCGCAACTTCGATGGCACGCTCGTGTCGCGTCCGATGTCGACGCAGGAGAAGCGGCCGCGCATCGACTTCTGGTTCGTCACCAGCACCGAGACGCACAAGGTGGACGAGATCGCGGCGCAGCCGGAAGTAAATCTCGCCTACTACAACAACAAGTCGCGCGAGTGGGTGTCGGTGAGCGGAACCGCGCGCATCGTCAGCGACCGCGATCTGATTCGCACGCTCTACAAGCCCGACTGGAAGGCGTGGTTCGGCGACGACGGCGGCGATCGCAACGGGGGGCCGAACGATCCGCGCCTCGTGCTCATTGAGGTCGAGGCGCACGAGGCGACGTTCCTCAAGTCGAATCAGCCGCGCGCGGTGCAACTGTTCAAGGTTGCGAAGGCGCTGCTCACCGGCGAGCCGCCGAAGATCGGCGACATGCGCCACGTCGGCAAGAAGGAGCTCGAAGCGCGACGGTAGCTGTCGCCGCTCGCGTCAGCGGCTCGGCCGTTCGAGCCGCTGCGCGAAGAGCCACTTCCACAGCTCCTCGTCGCCATACGCGCGATCCCATGCGCCGTGGCCGAGATCTTCGTACTCGGTGTACCTGGGCGAGGAGCCCACGGCCTTCATCGCAGCGATGAGATCACGCGACTGCACCGCGGGAACGAGATCGTCCTTCGCTCCCGAGAAGATCCACGTCGGCACTTCCTTCGCCGCCGCGGCGGCGAACGCGTTCGGCTCCTTCCCTTTCACGTCGACGTAGAGCTCCGGCATGTCGGACGATGATGTGAGCCCCGCGTTCACCGCGACCGCCGCGGCGAACACGCCCGGATGATCGATGATCTCCTGAAAGACGCCGTAGCCGCCCATCGACAGCCCGGTCACGTACAGGCGCGCGCGATCGCCGTGAAATTCCTTCACGCTCTTCTCCATCGCCGCGAACGACGCATCCGCCACCACACCGCGAAAGACGCTGTCGTCCGGACATTGCGGCATTACGACGATCGCGTTGAACCAATCGCGGTGCCAGCGGATCTGCGACGGCATCCCGACCTGCGTCTGCTTGAGCCCATCGCCGCCGCGCTCTCCCGATCCGTGCAGAAAAAGGATCACCGGCAAGGGCTGCTTGCCATCGTACGTCGGCGGCAGGTACAGCTGATACTTCAGCGTGAGCGCGCCCGACCTCACCGTGCGATCGAGAAAGCCGGTCTGCTTCTGCGCCGGAAGGGACGCCGCGAGGCTGATGACGAGCGCCAGCGACGACAGTGCGTGCAGCACCATCAGATGGTGTCCCCTTGCGCCAGCTTCGCGCTGATGACCGGATACGACATGAGGAGCTGCGCGAGTCCGAGCGCATTGCTGTGTCGCTGCGTGCCGTTGTTCATGAACTGCCCCGTGCGACGCTGCAGAATGTTCTGAAGCTCCGGCCGTTGCCGCATCAAGGCGAGCTCCGCCTGCGCCGTCTCGGCGTCGGAGATTCTCCCGTCGATCTCGAGCACGGCGCCGGCACCCTGGCGGCGAAGGATGAGTCTCGGGGCCGCGAGCGGCGATCGCTCGAGCACCTCGCGCAGCGCAGGGTGCCGCTCCGCGGTTCGCATCGCGACCGTCGCGTGCAGCTTGGTGTCGTCGATCGCGCGCGGCCCCGGACGGAAGCGCACTACCATGTCCGCGTGGTCTCTCTGCGGACGGATGTACGTTGCCGATACCTCCTCCCTTCGCTCGAGCAGGTCCGACACCTGGCTCTCCGAGTAGCCACGCTTCGTGGTGTCGCGCGATATTTTCCAGCGATGGCGGAGTGGTTCCGGTGTGTCGAGATACACACTCACATCATAATGCTCGCGAAGCGCCGCCGAATGCAGGCCGAGGAGCCCCTCGACGATCACAAACTCCGACGGCACGATCTCGCGCGGCGGATCGAAGTCGCCAGTCGCGTGATTATACGGAGCCTTCTGCACCGGTTTCCCGCTCGCGAGATGATCGAGATGCTCGCCGAGCAGATCGAGGTCGTTGCAGTCGGGATGCAGCGCGCTGA
>JBDSHG010000062.1:0-25198 GCA_039918615.1 Gemmatimonadaceae bacterium
TCGCTGTGACGACCGTGCTGCGCGGACGGTCGCTCGTCAAGGAGCTCGAGCGGCGCTTCGTCATCGCCCACACGAAGGTCGAGCTTCCCGGAGGCATCGTGAACATGATGCATCCGGAGAACACCGACGCGCTGATCAGTGAGGAGGACATGGTGCGCGATGACCGCCTGCCCTACTGGGCGGACATCTGGCCATCGTCGCGGATATTGGCGCGCGCGCTGGCCGAGGAGAGCGGCGGTGAGCGCACACTCCTCGAGCTGGGGGCGGGACTCGGCCTCGCGACGGTCGGCGCGATGCGCGCCGGCTTCGACGTGCTCGCGAGTGACTACTACGACGACGCGCTCCTGTTCACGAGCGCGAACGCATGGCGCATGCTCGAGCGCGAGCCGCGCACCCGGATGATCGACTGGCGCGACCTCCCCGCCGACCTCGGCACCTTCGACCGCGTCGTCGCGGCGGACGTGATCTACGAGGATCGCTATCCGCCGCTCGTGGCCAACGTCATCGCGCGCACGCTGGCGCCCGGCGGGGTCGCCACGATCGCGGATCCCGGGCGGCCGATGATGGAGCAGTTCTTCGAGCTGCTTCCTGCACTCGGGCTGCGCCTTCGCAATACCGAGCTGATCGACTACGACGAGGCTCCAGCGAAGCAGGTCGTCCGGCTGCATCACATTGTGCTATTGACTACATAGAATCGAATTTCCATCGTGCAGTGGCAGCAGTCCTTCGGCTAGCTCCGATGCTGTCGTGAAATGACGGAGTCTCGCAGCCTGTGCCACGAGCTCGACTCCACGAGTCGAGGATATTTCGAGAGGTCGGTCATGCGGTCGATTGCGTTACGACTCGCCCTGGTATCGTTGGTCGCCGCCATCGGGTGCAGCGGTGATCGCACCCTTGCGCCAAAGACGGGACTAACGGGCCAGCTTTCCGACCTCCCTCCAGAATCGTTCGCCGACTATTCCCGGGTGAGTCTCCCGGGGAGTGAGACAGCCGTCGCGTTGAACGACAGTGGAGATGTAGTCGGTGCCACCGCGTCCGGCGGCGTTCTCTGGCACGGCGCGGCGCACGAGAGAATCACACTTCCGATTATCCCAACCGCGATCGCGACCGACGGAACAGTCGCGGGAAACGTCGACGGCCATGCGGCAACATGGAAGAACGGCCACGTCACGATCCTCGACACGGCGGCCAGCGCGGCGCTGGCGATCTGTCGTTGTGAGTCCGCGACCGTCGTCGGAAGCGTTCAGGTGGATGGAGTCACCCACGCAGCGATTTGGGTCGACGGAATTCGCATCGACGCCGGCGTGCCGCCGAATAGCAAGCACGCCGAGTTTTCATCGATCGGGACTGGCTTCATTGTGGGGAATGCGATCGTGCGAAGACCCGACCCGCATAGTGGGAATCTGGCGGATTCCGCCGATTACGACACACCCTTCTCCCGGTCCCATGCGGGAGGATGGCATCCCTTGATCCTCGGTCAGGTTTCAGTGGCCGTGATCAATTCCCTGAATTCACACGGCTTCGCAGTGGGAGTCGGCGCTGGGCCCAACGAATTCAACGTCATCCGAGGCATTCTGTTTGACGTTGCCGCCGGCACCGCACAGTACGAGTTTCCCGCCAACCAAACCATTAGCAACATCTTTCCAACGGGCATCAACGATTCCAACCTGGTCTCCGCAGTCGCCGATTTCTCCCCTCCGGAGACTGGGCCCCAGGGCACAATCGCTCTCGTCGGCTCGGTAGGTGGCGGGCTGATTTTGCCCCCGGGAGTTCTCGGCGACCAAACCGCCGGCATCAACAGCGCGGGAATCATCGCCGGGCAATCGAACGGTCTGCCGGTGCTCTGGGTCCCGAATCCATAACGCCCAGCTTGTCTCGCCGAGCGTGCTCTCCGGTGCTCTCGGGTACTACGTGCGGAGACGCGACGCGACGACCTCGGAGATGTCGAACACCGGGACATCGCTGTCCTTGGCCTTCACGCCGTCGCTGATCATCGTCATGCAGAACGGGCACGCCACCGCGAGCATGTCCGCCCCCGTCGCGAGAAGCTGCTCCGCGCGCTCGATGTTGATGCGCTTCCCCTGCGTCTCTTCCATGAACATCCGCCCGCCGCCGGCGCCGCAGCACATGCCGCGATCGCGCGTGCGCTCGGGCTCGACCAACGTCACGATCGGCAGCGCGCGGCGCAGCGTCTCTCGCGGCGCGTCGTACACGTCGTTGTAGCGGCCGAGGTAGCAGCTGTCGTGGTAGGCCATGGTGAGCACCTTGCCGTCGTCCGTGTCGAGCGGAACGCGGCCGGCCTCGAGGAGCCGCTCGATGTACGTCGAGTGGTGGATCACCTCGTAGTTGCCGCCGAGCTGCGGATACTCGTTGCCGATCTGATGGAAGCAGTGCGGACAGAAGGTGACGATGGTCTTCACGTCGTAGCGCGTGAGCGTCTCGATGTTCTGCTTCGCGAGCGTCTGGTAGAGATACTCGTTCCCCATGCGCCGCGCGGGATCGCCGTTGCACGACTCTTCCTGGCCGAGAATCGCGAACGGCACGCCGGCGGCCTGGAGGATACGCGCGAAGGCGACGCTGATCTTCTTGGAGCGGTCGTCGAAGGAGCCCATGCACCCGACCCAGAACAGAATCTCCGGGCTTTCGCCGCGCTCGACCAGCTCCGCCATCGTCGGGATGTCGAGCCCGTCGGCCCACTTCGCGCGATCGTCGGGGCGAAAGGCCCAGGGGCTGCCGTTGCGCTCCAGCGATTCGAAGGTCGGCAGCACCTCGGGCGGAAAGCGTGACTCCATGAGCACGAGGTTGCGCCGCATGTCGACGATGTGGTCGAGATGCTCGATGCCCACCGGACATTCCTGGATGCACGCGCGGCACGTCGTACACTGCCAGAGCTCTTCCTCGGTGATGAAGTTGTCGAGGAGCCGGTGCTCGAGAATCTCCGTGGCCGTGCGCGCGCCCTCGTCACCCTCGCCGTGCACGAGCGCGTGGTGCGCGAGCTCCGAGCGATCGCCGACGAGCAGCGGCGCCTTCTCCATGAGCCGGCGACGCGTGTCGATGATGATCTTGCGCGGACTCAGCACCTTCCCCGTGAGATGCGCCGGGCACACCGCCGTGCAACGCCCACACTCGGTGCACGTGTAGCCGTCGAGTAGATCCTTCCACGTCATCTGGTCGACGTCGGCGGCACCGAACTGCTCGACGTTCTCCGCCTCGAGGTCCAGGAAGCGGAGAACGCCCTTCGGACCAGGTCCCTGCGAGTTCGAGAAGTAGACGTTGGGGATCGACGAGACGATGTGGAGATGCTTCGAGTACGGCAGGTAATTCAGAAACGCGAGCACGAGAAGCGCGTGCGTCCACCAGAAGAGCGCGTGCGCGCCAGTGAGCAGCCCTGCGGGAAGCGCGCGCAGCGGCATCGAGAGCGCGAGCGAGAGCGGCTTGGCGCGGATGATCGAGTCGGGATCGCGCGCGAGCTCGAGGGCATTCACCGCGAACATCGTCACCATCAGGCCGCCGATGGCGCCGAGAATGAGGAGCGCGTCGCTGTGCCCGAGATTATCACCCTCCAGACGCTCGGGGTGCAGCACGAGGCGCCGATAGAAGGCGAAGGCGATGGCCCCGAGCACCAGCGCGCCGAAGAGATCCTGGGAAACGGAGTAGAACCCGTAGAGCGACGCGGGGAGAAAGGCGAACGAGAACGCGGGGAAGCTCCCGTTGAGCAGCAGCTCCGCCGTCCCTGCCGTGAGCACGACGAAGCCCCAGAAGATCAGCGCGTGCATCGGGCCGGCCACCGGATCGCGCAGAATCTTCTTCTGCAGGAAGGCGACGGTGATGACGTTCTTGAGGCGGACGAGCGGATGCCCGCCGCGGTCGTCGGGAAGCGCTATCGAGAGATAGCCAAGCAGCCGCTGCACGTTGTACGAAAAAAAGCCGACGGCGAGCAGCAGGACGAGCAGGAAAACGGCGTTCTCGGTTCGCATGGCACCGAAGCTAGGGCGCGTCCAGTAACGAGACAACCAGCGAGGCTCAACCTTTGGAGCGCGCCTCTTTCACAGCAGCCGTGAGCACGGGGAGAATCTCGATCACATCGCCGACGATCCCGTAGTCGGCAACCTTGAAGATCGGCGCGTCCTTGTCCTTGTTGATCGCGACGATCGTGCGGGAATTGCGCATGCCGGCGACGTGCTGAATCGCACCCGAGATGCCGAGTGCCACGTAGAGCTCGGGCGACACCTGCCGCCCCGTCTGCCCGATCTGGTCGCTGTGCGGGCGCCAGCCATCGTCGGTCACCGCGCGCGTCGCCCCCACCGCCGCGTTTCCGAACGCCGCAGCAAGATCCTCGACGAGCTTGAAGTTCTCGGCGCTCTTGAGCCCGCGTCCGCCGCTCACGATCACCGGCGCATCGCCGATGTCGAGCTTCGCGCCGCCGCCCACGACCATCTCCTTCACCACGAGCTTCGATGCCGCCGGATCCGATACCGGCTGCGCGCTCTCGACGCGCGCCTCTCGCGCCGCCTCGACCGCCGCGCGCGCGCCCGGACGCAACGTCACGATCGCGGGCGACCCCGTGAGCTTCAGTGTGGCGATCACCTTCCCCGCGTACGCCGGATGCGTGACCACGAGCGCATCGCCGGCCAGCTCCAGCGTCGTGACATCCCCCGCCATGCTCACACCGAGCTTCGCAGCCACGCGCGGCGCGAGATCGCGCCCCTGAGCGCTCGCCGAGAAGATCGCGGCGCGATAGCCGCCGGACTTGATGCGCTCGGCCGCCGTCGCCGCCAGCGCCTCGACGTTCGTGTTCGCGAGCCCCGCGTGCTCCACGACGATCACGACATCGGCGCCGTACTTCCCGAGCTCCGCCGCCAGCGCCGCGACACCCGCGGCACCCGCGAGCAGCGCGTGCACCTCGCCGCCGCCGCTCGCATCGGCCAGCGCGCGCGCCGCGCTCACCGTTTCGAATGCCACGCGCCGCAGCGCACCGCCGCGCGACTCCGCAAACGCAAAGATGTTCGCCACTACAGCACCTTCGCTTCGGTGTGGAGCAACCGCACGAGCTCGGGCACCGCGCCCGGCCCTTCGCCCACGATGCGTCCCGCCGCGCGCTCAGGCGGCAGCTCCATCTTCTCGAGCGTCAAGCTCTCCGCTCCGAGTTGCGCAGGCTTCACCTCGAGCGGCTTCTTCTTCGCCGCCATGATCCCCTTGAGCGATGGATACCGCGCGCGCGGCATCCCCTCATCGATGGTGACCACCGCCGGAAGCGCGAACTCCACGATCTCCGCCGCACCCTCGAGATCGCGACGCGCGGTGCCGCGGCCATTCGCGATGTCGAGCGTCGATACGGCCGTCGCGCACGGCAGGCCGAGCAGCTCGGCAGTCATCGGGCCAACAGTCGCGTTCGCAGAGTCGACGGCCTGACGTCCGAAGAAAATCAGATCGTAGCCGCCATCCTTCAGCTCCGCCGCGAGCGCCCCCGCGATCGACAGTCCATCAGTGGGCACGCGATCCGCCTTGAGCTGCACCGCGCGGTCCGCGCCCATGCTGAGCGCCTTCCTCAGCTGCTCCTGCACGACGTCGGGCCCCAGGGAGATCACGACGGTCTCACCCGGCCCCTGCTTCTCGTTGAGCTGGAGAGCCGTCTCGACTGCGTAGCCGTCGAAGTCGCTCATGTCGTACTTGAGCCCCGCCTCGTCGACCGCCGTTCCACTCGCCGCGATCTTGAATCGCGTCTCCATGTCGGGAACCCGCTTGATGCACACCGCGATTTTCACACTGACACTGGGTTAAGTAAACGCGCTCAACCCGGTCACGGCCTGACCGAGAATCAACGTGTGGATGTCGTGCGTCCCCTCGTACGTGTAGACGCTCTCCAGATTCGCCATGTGGCGCATCGCGCCATACTCGGCCAGGATGCCATTGGCACCGAGCAGACGTCGCGCCTCGCGCGCGACGTTCGTGGCGATGTCGCAGTTGTTTCGCTTCGCGAACGACACCTGCTGCGGCGTGAACTTCCCCGAATCCTTGAGGCGGCCGAGGTGGAGCGAGACGAGCTGCGCCTTCACGATCTCCGTGAGCATGATTGCGAGCCGCTGCTGCTGCAGCTGGAAGCCGCCGATCGCCTTGCCGAACATCACGCGGCTCTTCGAGTAGTCGAGCGCCTCTTCGTAGCAGGCCATGGCGGCGCCGATCACCCCCCACGAGATGCCGTAGCGCGCCTGCGTGAGGCACATCAGCGGGCTCTTGATCCCGCCGCTCTTCGGGAGGATCGCATCCTTCGGAAGGCGCACGTCCTGGAAAACGAGCTCACTCGTGTCCGACGCGCGCAGCGAAAGTTTTCCCTTCTGATCCTTCGCCGTGAAGCCCGGCGTGTTCGTCGGGACGATGAAGCCGCGAATCGACTTGTCGCTCGGGTCGCCATTCGTCTTCGCCCACACGATCGCGATCTTCGCCTGCGAGCCGTTGGTGATCCACATCTTGCCGCCGTTCAGGACCCACGAGCCGTCCGCCTGCTCGTTCGCCATCGTGATCATCCCGCTCGGATTGGATCCGTAGTCGGACTCCGTGAGCCCGAAGCATCCGATGATCTCGCCGGCGGCCATCTTCGGCAGATACTCCTTTTTCTGCTCCTCGCTGCCGAACGCGAATATCGGATACATCACGAGCGCGCCCTGGACCGATGCGAAGGAGCGAATGCCGGAATCTCCACGCTCGAGTTCCTGCATGATCAGCCCATACGCGACGTTGTTCAGCCCCGCACAGCCGTACTCCTCCGGCAGGTTGGCGCCGAGCACACCAAGCTCGGCCAGTCCGGGGATGATCTCTTTCGGAAAGCGGCCCTCGATGTAGCAGTCGCCAATGATCGGAAGGATGCGCTCGTCGACGAATTGCCGGACGCTGGCGCGAACCGCGCGCTCCTCTTCGGAGAGGGCACTGTCGATGTCAAATAAGTCTTGCATGCGATAAATCTACGGCGTGGAAGGGCGTCGTCAAAGTGCCCGTACGCCCCTTGCGTCAGCTCCGGCGGGCCGCCCGCAATCCGAGCTCTTGCTGCGCGACGATGAGCGCCGCCGGCGCCGGCGCGCGAAGCTCGCGCCGCGCCTGCGCCGCGATCCCGACGGCCGATGCCTTCGCGCGAAAGGTCGGCCCATGATCGATCGGAAGGGCCGTCTCCGCCTGCCACTGATGCACCATCTCGTGCAGCAGCGTGTGCAGCGCCTCGGCCCAGCCGTGCTTCCTGATGTGCGTCCGGCTGATCGTGATCTCGGCCGGCTCCCCGTATGGCGTCGCCGTTGTGTACTGTCCCAGACGCGAGCGCATCCGTCCGGACAGCTTGATCGGAATCTCGCTGAGCGAGCCGCCGAAGTGCCGGAGATTGTACTCCTGATGCCAGTGTGCGAGCTCACGAAGCGTCGTTGCATCCTCGGGCTTCGCACGCCCTGGCCGCCGCACCGGCGCGCGGTGCGCCGCGGCAACGGGGTGAGTGAGAATCACCTTCTGCGCGTCGTGCCGCTCCGCGCGCGTGCGTCCCTGGACGAACTGCACGATGGCGCGGTGCACTCCCTCGGGCGCCTCGAGATACCCCTTGTTCACGCGAAGCTCGGCGCCGCTGAAGCTCACCATCACGGCGCGGTTCGAGGTGAGCCGCAGCTTCGTGATCCCTTTCAGTCCGTACACGCGCAGACGGTGCAGCAGCTGCTCGGCGTTGCGCGGCGGCGAATCGAACTCGAGGAACAGCTGCATGAGCTGGTTGATGCGCGCGGCTACAAACTTCTTCATCGGCCGAAGCGCTTCTTTTCCCCAGCAACGAAGTGTTCGGCATCGATGGACCAGATCTGCGGCTCGATCTCGATCGCCTCCGGCGTGAGCGTAATAATGTTCATCGCCGACGGACGCTGGCCGCGCGTGCGATTGGAGACGGTGCTCGCCGTGCAGACGACGGTGCCATACTTCGTGTGCTCGACGTGATGCACGGCTTCCTGATGATCGTGGCCGCAGAGCACGAGATCGATCCCGAGATCGACGAACGCCTTCGCCGCGCGCTCGGGGCGCGAGAGTCCGTACCGGTTCGAAAGCTCGCCGCGCAGCGGATTGTGGTGCATGACCAACACGCGATGATGCCCCGCTGGCGCCGCCTCGAACTTCGCGCGCGCCTGCTCGATTTGGGCCTCACTCAGGTTGCCGACGACGCCCACGTCGCGCGGATTCCAGGTGAGGGTTCCCGGCGCGACACCCTGCGCCGTGTTCACGCCGACGAAGGTGACACCGGGCATGGAAAGCACCGGCTCGAAGTCCTCCGAGATGTAGCGCGCGTAGTTCTTGATCGCCGACTCGCGCGAACCGACACCGAGTGGCGCGAGCCACCACTTCACGTCGTGGTTGCCCGGCACCACGATCGTCTGGCTAACCTTCGCCGCATCGCGCAGAAACTGTCGCGCTGCCTGGAACTCGCCCGCCCGCGCGCGCTGCGAAAGGTCACCCGAGATCGCCACCACGTCGAAACGCCCCGTGCTGACCATCTCCGCGATCCTGTCGACCTGCGTCGGTACTGCGGGAGGACCGAAGTGGAGATCCGAAACGTGCAGCACTCTCGTCAAGCCAGTCTCGCGATAATGGCATCGGCGAAGCCCGTGGTCGTCGCGTTTCCGCCGAGATCGGCGGTGAGCGAGCTGCCGGAGTGGAGGACGTCGTTCATCGCGTTGCGGATTCTGGCGGCGGTGGGCGCGTCCCCGACGTGCTCGAGCATCAGACATGCCGCGAGGACGACTGCCCCAGGGTTGGCGATCCCCTTCCCCGCAATGTCGGGCGCCGTGCCGTGCACCGCCTCGAAGATCGCGGCCTTCTCGCCGATGTTCGCGCCGGGCGCGAGCCCGAGCCCGCCGACGAGCCCCGAGATCTCGTCCGAGAGGATGTCCCCGAACATGTTGGTCGTCACGATCACGTCGTACCTCTCGGGGGTCAGCACGAGGTGCATCGCCATCGCATCAATGATGCGCTCCTCGAAGATGATCCGCCCCTCGTAGTCCTTGGCGATCTTGCGCCCCGTCTCGAGGAAGAGTCCCTGCGAGAGCTTGAGGATATTCGCCTTGTGCACGAGCGTCAGCTTCTTGCGCCCGCGCGACACCGCGTGCTCGAAGGCGAAGCGGATCACGCGATCGGCGCCCGCACGTGTGATGATCGCCACCGACTCGGCCGCCGCGTGATCGTCGTTTCCGATCTTCACGTAGTGCTCGACGCCGCTGTAGAGCCCCTCGGTGTTTTCGCGAACGAGGATGATGTCGACGCCGGTGTACCGCCCATTCGGAAGCAGCGTGCGCGCGGGGCGGACGTTGGCGAAGAGATCGAAGCGCATGCGCAGCGCGACGTTGACACTGCGGTAGCCGCTGCCGAGCTGCGTCTCGAGCGGGCCCTTGAGTGCGACACCGGTACGCGCGATGGACTCGAGCGTTGCAACGGGCATCGGATCGCCGACCGCATTGAGCGCGGCCATTCCCGCGAGCTGACGGTCCCACTCGATCTTCGCCCCCGACGCCTCCACGATCTTGACCGTCGCGCCAACGATTTCAGGACCGATCCCGTCACCGGGGATCAGCGTGACGGGAATTGCTTCAGTCATTGGTTCGGGGGTCCAAGTTGGTCGGCGAGATGGCCGGCGAGGCTCGCGGCGAGCGCGGGGCCGAAGGACGACTGAGGATCGCTCGCGACGTCCGCCATGTAGATGATCTTCGCGCGCACCGCGTCGAAGATCACGAAGCGGAGCACGGCGCTTTCCTGACCGTTGGGAACCGACTCGAAGCGCAGCTCCACGGGGAGCAGCACGAGCTGTCCGCCTTCCTGCAGCGCGACGAGGGTGCGGAGCTGCGACGCGATCGGATCGGGAACCTGCTGGGGAAGACGCTTCGGCCCCGGGAAGCGGAGCCACTGCGCGGCCATCGCGTGCGGGTCGGGCGCGTATGGCTCGTTGCGCTTGACCATCGCATCGATCGCGGCCGGAAAGACCCAGACCTTCTTCACACCGCGATCGCTGAACGCGAACGCGATCTCATCGTCGAGCGCGGAAAGATAGGCCTGCTGGTCCGAGATCTCGCCCGCCCAGTTCAGCGAATCGCCCATGCGGAGGTAGTGCACGGGGAGAATCATCAGCCGGCGTGTCGAGAAGGCCGCCAACACGTGCTGGTGCGGCTGCTTCGATTTGTCCTGCGCGTCCGCGCGCGCCGGGAGGGCGGTGAGCGCGGAGGTCGCGAACAGTGCGGCGCCGAATACGGCGGAAATCTTCACGGACATCATCCTTGAATCGGGAAAGCTATAAAGGGCGCGCGGCGAGGGATACCGATGAAAGACGCGCATCCGTGGTCGGTCGGCACGCAGCCAATCGTCGCGACGCATCTGGCCGTGCGCGCCGCGCCTCGTGCATATTCGCCGCCTATGCGACGCCTTCTCACCACGCTCCTTTGGATCGCCATCTCGCTCCTCGGCGCCGCCGCCCTGGCGCGCCTCGCGCTCTCGCGCGGAGAGACGATCAGCGCCGGGTGGCTGCTCGCCGCCGCGCTCTGTTGCTACGCGGTTGCCTATCGTTTCTACGGTCGCTTCATCACCACGAAGATCTTCGCCGTCGATGACAGGCGCGCCACTCCTGCCGTACGAATGGAAGACGGTCGCGACTACCTCCCGACGAACCGTTGGATCGTCTTCGGGCACCACTTCGCCGCGATCGCTGGGCCGGGGCCGCTGGTAGGTCCTACACTCGCCGCGCAATTCGGATTCCTCCCCGGCGCGATCTGGATCATTGCCGGCGTCGTCCTGGGCGGCGCGGTGCAGGATCTCGTCATCCTGCTCGCCTCCGTGCGACGCGATGGGCGATCGCTCGGAACCATGGCGCGCGACGAGATCGGCCCCGTCGCTGGGACCACGGCCCTCGTCGCGATCCTCGGCATCATGATCGTCCTCATCGCGGTCCTCGCCCTCGTCGTCGTCAATGCGCTCGCGGCAAGCCCGTGGGGAGTCGTCACGATCGGGCTGACGATCCCGATCGCACTGTTGATGGGCGTGCATCTGCGATGGATCCGTCCCGGCCGCGTGCTCGAGGCGAGCGCGATCGGCCTCGTGCTGCTCGTGGCCGCGCTCTTCGCGGGGCGCTGGGTAGCCGCGCACCCCGATGTCGCCGCGCGCTTTACGCTGTCTCGGCAGTCGCTCGCGATTCTCATCATGGTCTACGGCTTCGCGGCTTCCGTGCTGCCGGTGTGGCTCCTCCTCGCGCCGCGCGACTACCTCTCCGCCTTCGTGAAGATCGGCGTCGTGCTCGCACTCGCGGCCGGGATCATCGTCGTCCTCCCGCCGCTGCAGATGCCCGCGCTCACGCGCTTCGCGCACGGAGGAGGCCCGATCTTCGCCGGAACGATCTTTCCTTTTGCCTTCATCACTATCGCGTGCGGCGCGATCTCTGGCTTCCACGCGCTGATCGCCTCGGGCACGACACCCAAGCTCCTCGCACGTGAAAGCGACGCACTGTTGGTAGGCTACGGCGGGATGCTGATGGAGTCCTTCGTCGCGATCATGGCGCTCATTGCCGCATGCCTGCTCACCCCCGGCGTCTACTTCGCGATCAACGCCAGCGCCGCGTCGCTCGGCCCAACCGCCGAGACCGCATCGCACGCGATCGCCCAGTGGGGATTCACCGTGACGCCTCAGGAGATGCGCGACCTCGCCTCGCGCGTTGGTGAGATTTCTCTACTCTCACGCACCGGCGGCGCGCCGAGTCTCGCGGTGGGGATGGCGCAGCTCTTCTCGAACGTGCTGGGCGGCGGCACGGCCATGGCCCTCTGGTACCACTTCGCGATCATGTTCGAGGCGCTCTTCATTCTCACGACCATCGACGCCGGCACCCGCGTCGGACGCTTCATGCTCCAGGACCTCGGCGGCCTCGTCTGGAAGCCGATCGGCCGGATCGCCTCGTATCCCGCGACTGTGATCTCCAGCGCAGTTTTCGTGGCGATGTGGGGTTATTTCCTCTACCAGGGGGTCGCCGACCCGCTCGGCGGAATCAACTCCCTCTGGCCGCTGTTCGGAATCTCGAATCAGCTGCTGGCCGCCGTCGCGCTCTGCGTGGGCACCACGGTGATCATCAAGATGGATCGTGCACGATACGCGTGGGTGACTGTGATACCGCTCACATGGCTCTCCATCGTGACATTGACGGCAGGATTTCAGAAGATCTTCGCGTCGGACCCAGCACTTGGATTTCTCGCCCACGCGCGCCTTCTTTTGGATGCGGCACAGAGCGGGAAGCTCCCGACCGGAGTCGCGAACGCGTCGGCGGCAACGCGGATGGCGCTGAACGATCGCATCGATGCCGGCGTCGCCGCGTTTTTTATTTCGTGTGTAATCGTCGTATTGGTAGCCTCGATCCGTGAATGGTGGCTCGTGCTGTCTGGCCGGAAGGTCAGGATATCTACCGAGCACCCGGTCGAAGCCAGTGTAGTTGGCGCGGCCGGGGGGTAGATACAGGGACGGCCTCGTCTTTGCAAAAGTTCTCGCAAGCGCTCGCGGGGTCCGGAGATCACAGCTCCATGGTGGCAGCCCTCAACGAAGCGGAGCAGCATGGACCGTATCCTGGTCACCGGCGGAACGAGCTTTACCGGTCTGCATCTCGTCCGAAGTCTCGTCCGCGAAGGACATGCGGTGCGCGTGATGACGCGATCGCTCGAACGTGCGCGCGCGCTGCTCCCCGCCGAGACCGAGATCGTCGCGGGTGAGGTCACCGAGCGGCTGGATGTCGTGCGCGCGATGGATGGACGCGAGGTCGTCTACCATCTCGCCGACAGCTCCGGGGCAGGCCGCACCACCGACCCCCGCGATCACTGGCGCATCAACGTGCAGGGGACGCGGCTCGTGATGCAGGCCGCAATGGAGGCGGGAGTCCGCCGTATCGTTCACTGTGGCACCGCGCGCGTGCACGGCGACACCGGCCCCGGCGCTGCGAACGAGGAATCGGAGTTCCGTCCCACCAACGCGTACGAGCTCACGAAGATGCAAGCCGAGCGGCTGGCGTTGCTCTTCGTCAGTGAGTGCGACCTTCCGGTGGTCGTCGCGCGACCCACGTGGACGTACGGCGCGGACGACCGCCGATTCCGCCGCATGATGGCCTCCGTGCGTCGCGGACACGTCGTGATCCCGGGAACGCGCACGGCGCGCGTACATCCGATTCACGTCGAGGATCTGGTTCGTGGCCTCGAACTGCTCGCGACGAGAGATGCGGCGGTCGGCGAATCATTCATCTTGGGCGGACCTGAGCATCTCTCGCTCGATGAGCTGATCACGGTGCTCGCGCGCGCCGTAGGCGTGAAGCGCCCGCAGGTGCACATCCCCGAGCTGTCGACGCGCGCACTCATGTGGGCGTCCGAGCGCTTCGGCACGTTCGGCGGCGCGATGCGCGGGCGTCTCGAGTTCTTCACGAAGAGCCATGTCTTCGACATTGGGAAGGCGTCGCGCGTGATTGGCTTCACGCCGCGCGTGTCCGTGTTCGAGGGAGTCGGGCGCACGGTGCTCTGGGAAGAGCGTGTCGCGCTCGTGTCGCGCGAGAAGACCGCGCCTCGTCGCAGGTCGGCAGAAGTGCTCGCGAGGCCGTCGGGAGAGCTTCGCCGTCGCTACGGTCTCACCGACGATGCACTCATCGTCGGCGCGGTCTCGCGCTTCTTCCCGCTGTCGGGCACGCGCTATCTGCTCGACGCCTTCCCGCGCATTCATGCCGCCGTTCCTTCGGCGCGCCTGCTCGTGGTGGGCGAGGGCCCGGAGCGCGAGCTGCTCGAGAGGCAGGCGCTGCGGCTCGGCATCTCGCCGTTCGTGATCTTTGCGGGGATGCGTGAGGATCTCCCCGCGCATCTCCGCCTGTGCGACGTCGCGGTCGTGTCGTCGACCGACGATGGACTCTCGCTCGCGGCCATGGAAGCGCTGAGCGCCGGCGTACCGCTGGTCGCCACGCGAGTGGGCGGGCTCTCATCGATCGTGCGCGACGGCGAGAACGGGCTGCTCGTACCGCCCGGCGATGCCGATGCACTCGCTTCGGCGATCATCCGCGTCCTGCGAAACCCCGTGCTGCGCGGCGAGCTCGCGGCGCGCATCAGCGCTGCCGGACGGGGCGGTGCATTCGACCATTTGGCCGACGCCTCGCCCCGGCTTGCGATCGGCTGAGGCTTGCGAGAGGCACGTCCGCGTGCTTCTCTAGGATTGTCCCGCGCGCAGCATCTCCGCGCCAATCCGTACGTCCTCAGTCAAGTGCAATGCGCATTCAGCTTCTTGCCGCCGTCCTCATGGGCGGCGTCGCCACGCTCAGCTCACAGCAGCCGGCCGCTCCATCCGCTGCCACGTCGCGCGGCACCTTCGATTTCTCCATCAAGGGAATCATGCGAGGCCACGATCTCGTCGGGCGGACTCCGACCGACGTGCGCTGGTCCGCAGACAGCCGCTGGATCTACTTCGCGTGGAATCCGCCGGGAACCGATGCGCGCGAGCCGCTGCACGCGTATCGCGTGCGCGCGGAGGCCGGGGCGATACCCGAGTCGCTCACCGTCGTGCAGATGGACAGCGCCGGTCCGCTCGCGGCCGCGGGCGATCTGTCGACCGACAGGACGATGCGTGCGGTGGAATGGGGCGGCGACATCTACGTCGCCAATCTCCGCACGGGGGCGCTCCGCCGGCTGACGAACACCGTCGCGCGCGAGACCGAGCCCCACTTCGACCGTGGCTCGAAGCACGTGTACTTCATCCGCGACAACAACGCGTTCTCGTTCGACATGACGACCGGCGAGGAGAAGCAGCTCACCGACATTCGCCAGGGCCCGAAGCCGAAGGACAAGGACGACGAGAAGCTCACACCGCAGCGCGCAATTCTAGAGGCACAGCAGCGCGAGCTTCTTGGCGCTGTCCGCGACGAATGGCACATGGACTCGATCAGGAAGAGCATCAAGGCGCAGCACGATTCGCTCGAGCCGTCCACGCTCTGGCTGCGGAAGGACGAGGTGGTCAGCGCGATCTCCGTCTCTCCAACCGCGAATGCGATGCTCCTCGTGACGACTATCCCCGCTGGCGACAAGCAGCGGGCGACGGATATTCCGCACTACGTCTCGAAGAGCGGGTACACCGAGGAGCAGAAGTCGCGCGAGAAAGTCGGCGACGTGCAAGACGGCGGCCGCGTCGCGTACATCTCGCTCACGCGCGGCGATCCGACCTGGCTCTCGCTCATCCCCGGCGACACCGCGAACGCACCCGGGCTCGCGCTCGTGAACGGCTGGGCGGATGACGGCTCCGCCGCACTCGTGTTCGCGGTGAGCTTCGACTGGAAGACACGCTACATCTACACTGTGGGCGCGAAGGGTGCGCTCTGGGCGCTCGACACGCTTCGCGACAGCGCGTGGGTCGATGGGCCTGCATTCGGACAGGCCGGCTGGATCGACGGCGGCAAGCGCATCTGGTTCATTTCGGAGGCCGACGGCTACGCGCATCTCTACTCAATGGCGGCGAACGGCAGCGACAAAAGGCAGCTCACGAAGGGGAAGTGGGAGGTCGACAACGTCGCGCTTTCGGCGGACCGAAAGACCTTTTATCTGCACACGAGTGAGGAGTCACCGTTCGAGGAGCAGTTCTACCGCATGCAGACTGCGGGAGGCGTGCGCACGCAGATCACGAAGACGAGCGGCGGCCACGAGGTCGCCGTCTCGCCGAACGAACAGCTGCTCGCCGACGTGTACTCGACATCCAATCGCCCGCCCGAGCTCTTCGTGATGCGCAATCAGCCCGGCGCGGCGGAGGCGCGGCTCACGCTGTCGCCGACGGCCGAGTGGCTGAGCTTCCCCTGGCGGGTGCCGGAGATCGTGATGGTACCGGCGTCTGACGGCGTGCAGGTGCCGGCGCGCATTTATCATCCGAGCGACATGGGCGCGAAGCCCAACGGCGCCGCGGTGATCTTCGTACATGGAGCGGGCTACCTGCACAACGTCAATCATTATTGGTCGTACTACTTCCGCGAGTACATGTTCAACCACTATCTCGCGTCGAAGGGTTACACCGTCATCGACATCGACTATCGCGGCTCAGCCGGCTACGGGCGCGACTGGCGCACCGCGATCTACCGACACATGGGCGGACGCGACCTGCAGGATGAGGTCGACGGCTCGAAGTATCTGCACGACGAGTACGGGATCGACCCGAAGCGCATCGGCATCTACGGCGGCAGCTACGGCGGCTTCATGACGCTCATGGCGATGTTCACCGAGTCGTCGCACTTCGGTGCGGGCGCGGCCATTCGCTCGGTCACCGATTGGGCGCACTACAATCACGGCTACACATCGCGCATCCTCAACGAGCCGGCGCAGGACAGCATGGCGTACCGCCAGTCGTCGCCGATCTACTTTGCCGATGGGCTGCAGGATCCACTCCTGATGGTGCACGGCATGGTCGACGACAACGTGCACTTTGAGGACATCGTGCGCCTTGCCGAGCGGCTCATCGAGCTCGGGAAGACGAATTGGGATCTCGCGGTGTATCCGGTGGAGCGCCACGACTTCGTGCGCACGACGAGCTGGCAGGACGAGTACCGGCGCATCTACGAGCTCTTCGACCGCACGATCGGTCACCCGAAGGAGCCGGCGGCGCGTGCGCATTAGCACAGCGAATCGCGCACTGACCATCACCGCGCGACTCGCGCGCGCGGTAATGGCGGTGCGCGCCGTTATCGGCGCCCCGGACTACGCGCGCTATCTCGCGCACCAGCGCGCGAAGCACCCGGATGCGACACCGCTCTCGCACGAGGAGTTCGCACGAGAGCGGGAGCGCGCACGTTACGAGGGAACCGTGAGCCGCTGCTGCTAGCAGCCGACTCCTGCCCAGAGAGCTACTTCGAGATCGCGATCCCCCACGGCGACTTTCCGCCGGCGATGTGCTTGACCACCGAGTTCGTGCTCGCGTCGATCACCGAGATATCGTTCGACGGACCATTCGCCGTGTAGACCCACTTCCCATCCGCAGACACCGCAACGCCCCACGGTCGCTTGCCGACCGCGAACGGCGTTCCCACCGAATCGTTCTTCGTGGCGATGACGACGGCCGTGCCGCCGCGTCCGGTGGTGATGTAGAGATGCTCGCCGTCGGGCGCCATAGCGGTGCCCATCGGCTTCGCGCCCTCGCCCGGAATCGTGAGGTTTTTGATCACCTTGTTCTTCTTCGCATCGACGACCGTCACTGTACCGCCGACCTCGTTCGTGATGTACGCCTTCTTTCCATCAGGAGTGAAGGCGATGCCGCGCGGGCGCTTTCCGGTCGGGAAGGTCGCGATGATCTTCTTCGTCTTGAGATCGAGTACGGATACAGTTCCGCTTCCCTCGTTCGTCGCATAGAGCACCTTGCCTTCGGGGTGGATCTGCACGCCCTCCGGCTCCGATCCGATCGGCACCGATCCGATGAGCTTTCGCGAATCGACATCGATCAGCGTCAGCGAGCCGCCATCCTCGTTCGACACATAGATCGTCTTCCCGTCGCTCGAGATCGCGAACGCCTCGGGATCGATGCCGCCGGGAAGATTCGCCACCTTCCGCCCCGTCGAGAGATCGATCAGCGCGATTCCGTCCTTCGTTCGATCCGCCGGTGGAAGCGTCTTCTCGTCTACGCCGGGGCCCGCCTTCGGTGATCCGCTCACCGCAACGATCAGAAATTTTCCGTCGGGGCTCACGCGCAAGCCCCGCGGGCGCTGTCCCGGATCGAGTGTGCCAACCACGCTGTCCGTCTGCGCATTGATCACGGTGACGTCGTTACCATCCTCGTTCGACACGAAGAGATATGGGCCGCCACTCGAGAAATCCGTCTGCGCCGGCTTGGGCGCCGCTGCCGCCGCCGTCGTATCGGCCGCGGGCGCCTTCTTCTCGCCGCTGCATCCCGCCACCACACCAATCGTGATCGTCGCCGCTATCGCTCTATGCCACATATGCGCGCTCCTCTGTGTGTTCGTGCGCTACTCCACCGCCGCCAACCCCATTCCCCATCGTGCCAGCGCCGTCGGCAGCGCGCCGTACTGCAACAGCTCCTCGTGAAAGGTCGCGAGCGTGAAGTCCCCCGCGCGCGCCTTCCGCAGATCTTCTCGCAGCGCCAGGATGTCACGCCGCCCCACCGCATAGCACAGCTGATACGTCGGATAGGCGCAGTACCGCTTCGCCTCCGCCTCCGCGATCCCCGCGTCGAATCCCAGCTCATCGCGCAGACGCTTCGCTGCATCCTCCATCGACATCCCCTTCGTGTGCAGCGACACGTCGAGGATCACGCGGATCGCCCGCCACAACAGATTGTGCGCCTGGAAAAATCGCTCGGCCGCCGAATCCAGAAACCCCATCTCCGCCATCAGCGACTCGCAGTAGAGCGCCCACCCCTCGCGCGCCGCCGGCGTCGACAGCACGCGCCGCGGCACACTCGGCAGCTGGTTGCCGATCGACATCTGCAGATGATGTCCAGGGATCCCTTCATGCAACGCGGTGCTCGGCAGCTCCGCGCGGCAGTGCGAGCGCCACGATTCGCCAGCCTCGGGCAGCGTGACGAGAAAGAGCCCGCGCTGCACCGGATCGAAGGCGCCCGGCCCCTGGTATGCCGCGAGAGGAATGAGGGGCCGCAGAAAGTCCGGCGTCGGCACGACGTCGAGCGTTGCGGCGGGCACGGGCATCAGGTCGCGCGAGATGGTGAAGTGCCGCGATGCCTCCATTGCCTCGCGGTACTCATCCAGCGCGCTCTCGGGACTCGGGATGTCGGTACGAAGCCGCGCCGCGATCTCCTGCCAGTGCGCATTCGGATCGATCTCTGCCGCGATCAGCTCCAGCTCCACGATCGCGCTCGCCCGCAGCTTCTCGCCGAAGCGCAGAATCTCGTCCGCATTCTCGGCGATCATGTGCGCCGTGTGCAGCTTGCTGTCGAACAGCTCGCGACCGATCGCGTAGTGATTCCCCGCGCGCGCCTTCATCTCCTCGATCGCAACGCCGAACGCCTCGAGCGCTTCCACCGCCCTCGTACGTGCACGTTCGAGATCGAGTGGCTCCAGCATCGAGAGGTCGATCGCCGAATCATCGAGTCCATCCTGAACGAGCGCGATCGCCCCCGGAATCATCGACGCGCCGACGCTGACGAAGATCGCATCCGGCTCCGCGATCACGGCCGCCGCAGTCTCGAGAAATGCCGGAAGCGCATCGAGTCGTGCGAGCAACGCCGTCGCGCGCTGCGTGGGATCCGCCGGTTGACGCGCAAGGAGGATGAAGATCCCGTTCACCGCGTGCATCAGGTGGTACGCCGGATCGTGCACGAACTGCCGCTCCTTCCCGAGCAGGAGCATGTCGTGCCGCAAGGCGTGCAGTACCGCCGTGCGATCAATTTCGTCCGCCAGCGTCTCGGCCTCCGCCTCCTCGATCGCATTTTCATACGCAACGAGCGCGGCGAGCTGTTCGCGCACACTCTCCGCGTCGTACGCGGGGAATAGTCCATCGAACTCCGAGACCCCGTGGAACGTCGCTTCCACGGGGTTCAGCCGCCACCGCAGGTCGAGATAGCCGCCCATCACGGCGGAGAGCGGCGCCGTCACGCGCTCACCGAAACGCGCTTGTGGTCCGCCACGAGCGTCGAGAGCTCGTCGTCGCGCAGGGTGCGCGTCGCCTTCTTCGCGCAATCGAGGATGTGCCGGCAAAGCCGCTCGTCCCCTGCATCGTGGCCGTGCGCCTCGAGCCACGAGCGCACGTTCGAGATCCCCGAGACGTGCCCGACGTCGATGCGCTGCACGAGGCCGAAGTCGCCCGCCGGCACCCCCGAGTAAATGCGGTCGGCGAGCCACGCGTCACCCTTCTTCTGCGCCTTTGCGATAGCCGCCGCGTGCACCCCCGTCGCGGTGCGGAAGGCATCTTCGCCCACCACCGGATAGCTCGGCGGGATCGCGACGCCGAGCGCGCGCGACGCGAGCGCGGTGTACTCCGGGAGTCTGTGCAGGTCGTGATGATGCGCGCCAAGCAGCCGGAGATTGATCAGCAGCAGATCCATCTCCGCGTTCCCCACGCGCTCGCCGATGCCGAGCACGGTCCCGTGCACGCGATCGACACCCGCCTCGATCGCGGCAAAGCAGTTTGCGAGCCCGTTCCCGCGGTCGCGGTGCCCGTGCCAGTCGATTTTCACGGCGACTCCGCTGGGCGCAATGATCTCGTCGCGCACGAAGCGCACGAGCGCGCGCACGCCGTCGGGCGTCGCGTGACCAACGGTGTCCGCCAGGCAGACTCGCCGCGCTCCGCACGCGATCGCGGCGCCGTAGAGCGCGCGCAGCGTCTCGGGATCCGCGCGCGTCGTGTCTTCCGTGACGAACATCAGCGAGAGTCCCTCGCTCATCGCGAACTTCACTGCGTCCTCGCTCACCTGCACCATCTTCGCGAGCGTCCAGTCCTCAGCGTACTGCCGGATCGGCGACGAGCCGATGAACGTCGCCGCCTCGATCGCGAGCCCACTCTCCTGCGCGATGCGCGCGATCGGCTCGATGTCCGTGGCGAGGGTGCGCGCGGCGCAGTTGGCGGATATCGGAAGCTTCGCGCGCACGATCTCCTTCGCGAGCTCGAGCGCGTCGGCGCGGGTGCGCGGACCGGCACCCGGAAGCCCGATGTTCGCGGCCGCGATTCCGAGATCCACCATCAGATGGAGCAGCGCCTTCTTGTCTTCGATCGATGGGTCGAGAACCGAGGGCGACTGCAACCCGTCGCGGAGCGTTTCGTCGTTGAGCTCCACGCGAGAGTGCGCCCAGTCGAAGCCCGGGGCGCGCGTATTCCAATCGTAGATGAGCTCGTGTTCCTGCATGTCTTTCCAAGGTAAACAGGGACGTCCGGTGATCCCGGTTTGAGACAACCAGCCTTGCAAAGTGAAGGCATCGACGCCCGGCTGACAATGGCCGCTGGCAGAGCGCGCTACTTGCGCAGCGTTGCAACTGCGCGCAATTCAATGGCATGGATGTCTCAGCGAGACTTCGCACGCTCTGGAACGCGCCCGCGCTCGCCGGCGCGCGCACCGCAATCGAGCACCGGGACTCCGCGACGATCGTGACGCAGATCGCGCTGTCCCAGATCGCGGCGCCGACGGGTGAGGAGAGCGAGCGCGGAGAATGGGTCGCGGCGCGCTACGGTGCGCTGGGGCTCGCGGATGTTCGCACCGACGCCGCGGGGAACGTGCTCGGCACGCGCGCGGGGAGCGCAAATGTGGCGCCGGTCGTTATCTGCGCGCATCTCGACACCGTCTTTCCACGCGCGACGCCGCTACGCGTGCAACATGATGGCGCTCGCCTCGTCGGCCCGGGAATTGGGGACAACGGCCGCGGGCTCGCCGCGATGCTCACTCTCGCCGGCGTGATCGACGGCACGGCGCTGCGTACTCGCGCGCCCGTGGTCTTCGCCGCCACGACTGGCGAGGAGGGGTCCGGCGACCTGCGCGGCGCGAAGAAGCTCTTCAGCACCTCGATGAGTCACGCCGCTGCGGCGATCGCGCTCGACGGCGCCGGCGACGAGCGCATCGTGCATCGCGCGCTCGGCTCGCGGCGCTTCCGGATTCACTTCCGCGGAGCTGGTGGCCACAGCTGGACCGCGTTCGGTGTTCCCAATGCCGTGCACGCAGCAGCGCTCACCGGTGCGATGCTGGCGCGTATATCGCTGCCCGCGGTCCCGCGCACGACGCTCTCGGTGGGCCGCATTGGCGGTGGAATCTCGGTCAACGCCATTCCTGATGACGCGTGGCTCGAAATCGATCTGCGGTCGACATCCGAGAGTGCGCTCCGAACATTCGAGAATGAGATCCGCGCGGCTGCGACGTCGGCGCTACACGAGGAGAATCTGCGCGGCAACCGCGGCGCGCCGCCGCTGACGCTCGAGATCATGGTGATCGGCGACAGGCCGAGCGGCGAGACGGATCGCACACAGCCGCTGGTCACGGCGGCGATCGAGGCGACGCGATTGATCGGCCGCGACGCCGATCTCGCGACCGCGTCGACGGACGCGAACGTGCCGATCAGCCTCGGCATCCCCGCGATCGCGATCGGTGCGGGTGGCCGCGGCGGCGAGGCGCACACGGTGGCCGAGTGGTTCGAGAACAGCTCGGGATATTTGGGCGTGGTACGCGCGCTGGCGATAGTAGTCGCGACGGCGGGGCTGGCGGTTTAGCTCTTTCCGTTTGTGTCCGTCCAGTCCGTTTGTGTCCGTATCAAATTGTTAACGGCTTGAGTTCCATCACACCGTCATCGCGCTGGAACTCAAACTCTAACAAATGAGATACGGACAAAAACAGAAGAAGCACGGACACAAACGGGAACTGCAAATCCGTTGAATCCGTGCTCCTGATCCGTTCAATCGGTTTTCCATCGCAGTCGCTTGTGGTGAGCCATGCACTCGGAGTTCACCCCTCACCGGCGTGAATCTCCGACTGGTCGCCTATGGTCACCTGCCCGCGCACACCTTCGAGCACGACCTCGTCGCCCACCAGTGAGCCCGTGAGCGTGCAGTTCGAGATCTGCGACTTGCTGCCGATGATCGTGTCGCTCAGCGTCGACCGCTCGATCACCGCGCCGGCGAGAATCGAGACGTTGGGCCCGACCGTCGCATCGGAGAGCGTCACCCCCTCCTCGATGTAGACCGGGTCGATGATCTTCGATCCCACCGGGATCTTCGCCGGCTTCCGCGCACGGCCGCGCTCGAGCATCGCGCGATTCGTATCGAGCAGCGTGTCGAGCTTCCCCGCGTCGTACCACCCCTCGACATCGACGACCTTGATGCGCGCGCCGCGGTCGATCATGTACTGGAAGGCGTCGGTGAGATAGTACTCGCCCTTGTTCGAGGGCTGCGTCATGACGTGTGCAATCCCCTCGTACAGCAACTTCCAGTTCCTGATGTAGTAGAGCCCGATGTTCGCGCGCTTCGAGATCGGCGTGCTCGGCTTCTCGACGATCTTCGTCATGAACCCCTCCGGATTCGTGACGACGACGCCGAAGCGCTGGTAGTCTTCGACCTCCTTCACCCAGATGATCCCGTCCGCGTCCGTGTTCTGCACGAGCGAGAGATCGGCGTCGAAAATCGTGTCGACGAAGATGATGAGCACCGGCTGATCGACATACGGCCGCGCGAGATCGACGGCCGTCGCCGTGCCGTTCTGCACCGTTTGCTCGACGAAGACCGCCGGAAAGTCGTATTCCTTGCGCGCGTACGCCTCGACTTTCTCCTTGAGATGGCCTGTGATGTAGATGATCTGCTCGATCCCGCCGAGCTTCTTGAGATCGTCGAGGAGGTACGAGATCACCGGCTTGCCGGCGACCTTCAGCATCGGCTTCGGCGTGAGGTGCGTGTGCGGACGGAGGCGCGTTCCCTTCCCCGCGAGCGGAATGATTACCTTCATGGCGCGTTCGTCCCTTCGCGGCCGTAGCGATCCGTTAGGCGCACGACATCGTCGAGCTCGGGAGTCGATGCCTCGAGGACATCGCAGTCGGTGACCGCTTCCATGTAGTGGATGGTGTGAGGGGTGATTCGAAATGCATCGCCGACCTTGAGGTGCATGTCCGTCATCGTCTCTCCGGTTTTCACCCAGTACTTCAGCTCGCCCGCGAGCAGGTAGACCGTCTCGTCTTTTTTCTCGTGATACTGCACGGACAATGCGTGTCCGGCGCGAATGTGCAGGATCTTGCCGACGTAGCGGTCGGTGCGCGCCCAGATGATCTCGTGTCCCCAGGGCTTGGGTACGCGAGTCACATCGGTGGGGCCCGACTTGGGCGGCGCTGTCATCGCGATTGGATCCGGGTATCGAGTTATCGGCGGCTATCTGGTAGAGCGTAAGACACGCTCACCACAGGTCAGCGAACGAAAAGGTCCAGCGAAGCTTCACGCGATCGTCGCCCTCGTGACCGCCGGGCGCAAAGTCTGGGTCACGAACGTAGAGCGGCACATCGAAGCGAATGGTGACGGGACGGTCCCAGAGCTGATCGCGCGCGAGCACACCGACTCCCGCATCCGCAAAGGTACGACCACTCCCGCCGAAGTCGCCCGGAAACTTTCCCCACGCCGCATCGCCGAACGCGACCAGCTGCACCAACCGCACCATCGTCTTTGGCCTCGCACGGATGACGCTGGTCGCGAGCTCGCCGTTCACTGCCGCCACCCTTTGGACGAGCAGTAACGGCGAGTAGCCACGAAGTCCGGCGCCGCCCGGGGTCACGAAGTGCACGTTGGAGCGAGCGAAGAGGGCGTTCTGCCCCCGCAGGAAGTCGTTCGTGTACGTGTCGGTCACGTCGAGCGAAGCGAGCCCGATCGACCGCTGGAGCGGCGCGTCCTTCGTCGCGCCCGCGAAAAATCGGAGCTTGTGCGTCCATCGATCACCGCCGCCGAAGCTCCCGGTCTGCGCGACCTCGCCCTCCACGCGCTCGAAGTCGCGCGTTGTGCCCGCACCGACATCGCGATCGAGTCCCGCAAACGCCTTTATTCGTGCGCTCAGCATTGTCGGCAGTCGCGACTTCCAGGTGAACTCCGCGTTGGCATCGTAAACGTTCTTTGCCTGCCACCGCTCGAAGTCCAACCACCGAATGTCGTACGGCAACGTCGCGTCGAAGCCGAGTTTGAGATGCTGCTGCGGCCCGTTCGCATATAGAAACGAACTCAGATTCCAATCCTTCTTGAGCTCGACCTTCGTGATCCCATCGAGCGCCCACACTCCAGCGCTCACACCAACCAGCGGCCGATAGAAGAACGGCAGCTGCGGATTCGAGAGCGTCAGCCATCCCATCACATGCTCGGCGCCGTTCGCCCCCGCCGGCACCTGCGACGACAGCGCGATCCCAAGCTCGCGCCTGTCCCACGCGACGTCGCCCACCGCTGCATAGTTCGAGCGGAAGCGCACGGCACCCGTGAAGCCGCCGGGCCCCGTGTACCACGCCTTCGGTCCGATCGCCACGAGTTGCCGGTCGCGATCCGTCTGCGCGAGAAATGGCCAGTCGGGGACGGACATCGTCGCGCGCCCGTCCAGCTGCGCGAGCCCCCCCGGCACGTTGTTGCGGCGATCCCGATCCTCGGTAGAGCGCAGCGGGTCGACGCGCACATCCGTCGGCTTCGCAACCGTGCGAAGCTCCACCCACTGGTCGTCGCGCATCGGATCGGCACGAACGATCGTCCAGCCGCTATCCGTCTTCGCG
>JBDSHG010000063.1:0-3398 GCA_039918615.1 Gemmatimonadaceae bacterium
CAGTTACGATCAGTCTACCTGCGGGGCAGAAGTGGATGCCGCTCAACGCTGACGGTACGGTCGGACCAATCGGTACGAGCATCCGCCTTCGGAATAGCGAAGCTGCAATCATGCTGAAGGTGAATACGATGTAGCCGTCGTCGCTGAAAGAAGACGTGCGACGGCTTGCACTAGCACTGCTGCATCCAGAGTCCAGTTATACTGGCGCTCGATTGCGGCGCGGCCGCGGCTACCCATTACGTGTCGCGTGATCGGATCGCGAAGGCAATCAATCGCTTTTGCGAGATCGTCGATGTCTCGCGCCTTGAAGACGACACCTGCACCCTCGGCGCGAATGATTCGCGCCGAGGGGACCGTGTCGGAAGTGATCACGGGGATACCCACGCTCATGTAGTCGAACAGCTTGTTTGGCTCGGTCGTGTCCATGTGTTCATTCCGATGCAGGGGGAGGACACCGATATCAGCGGCTGCAACAAGTTCCATTGCGCGAGCGTATGGCACGTAGCCCGCGAATTCCACCTCGTTGCTGCTCAACCCGGCGGACGCGGCGCGCTTCCGAAAGAGTTGCTCATCTCGCCCGCTGCCAATGAGCAAAAGCTTCATGCGCATTCCGCGTTGGTGGAGGAGAGCGGCGGCGTCGATCAGATCGCCTATTCCGCGCACGACCTCGAGAATGCCGAGATAGACCACCACGGGCACAGCGGCATCAGAGCTGGTTTGCGCATCAGCTAGCGGCTTCGCGGTGATCGATGGTGTATTCCCCACGCGGGTGATGCGTGCGCGATCGACACCCATGACTACGAGTCGGTCGCTCATCTCGTTCGCGACAGTGAGAATGTGATCCACGTGGCGAATAGAGTATCGCTCGACCAGCCGGACGAGAACTGGATTTCGAACAATCCAGTCGAATGCTGCTTGGCGTCCCGTCTCTCGTAGGGCACGCATAATCGCGGGGTAGTGTTCGGCCATATCCAGGATCACCGGCACACCGAGCAGCGTGCCGACGCGAACGGCAGTGGGACAGAGCGGAAGATCCCGCACTATGATGAGCTTGGCGCCCACATCGCGAGCAGTTTTGGAGATCAGCCTTCGCCAGCGAGGGCTAAAGAACGCCGGAAATCCAAGAGTCGCATCGAACCGACCTGCCCACCCCCACACCGGCATCCGGTGCACGGTCCCTTCCACCCTGGCTTCAAGAAGCGGAAGTCGCTTGCGATTTCTCGCCACGATGTGAACATCGTACCCCGCCTCGGTCAGCGCTGCGCATGTTTTCTCCGTCCGTATATCCCATGGATAGTCCGCATCCCATACATACAGGATGGATGTCGAATTCAGCGCTTTCATGTCACTCGGAGGTAAGATTCGAAGTCCAGTCTTCGGGCGAACCGCACCCTATGTTGCGTCACCGCTACAGTCTGGCGCCGCGTCCCCTCGCCTGACCTCCAGCGTATGGCACCTAATTCGCGCAACCACGCAGCGATGTCACTACCTGAAATGGCCACACAGCCGCGCGGCACAGGCCGGATGCGTACAGTCCCCACAGCCAGCGGATTGACCGAGCCGCGCCCTGATCGCTTGATGCGCGCCATTGCGCTCATGCTGTTCACGTACGTGTGGCGGATGCAGGACGCCTTCCCGATTCTTGGCAAGCTACAGCTCCCGCTCGTTGCGCTCGCCCTCGCGCTAGTGCTGCACTCAAACGCCCACCAGGCCGTGCGCCGGTTTCGGTCGATCAAGCAGCCTACGACCAAACTTATCATCGTCCTTACGGTCATCATGGCTGTCGGCGTGCCCTTCAGTCTCTGGAGGGGACATAGCTTCATGTTCCTCATCAAGAGCCACATGACGAACGTGGTCTTTTACGCTCTCGTGGCTTCCAGCGTGCGCTCGATACGGGATCTCGAGTGGTATGCACTAATGAATCTCTATGGCGCGCTCGTCTTCGCCACGGTGGTCGCGCTTTTCTTCCACGTTGGTGGCGACGGTCGGCTCGGAGGACTCATCTATTACGACGCAAACGATTTCGCGCTCGTGATGGTCTGCAGCATTCCCTTCGCGTTCTACTTTCTCGGCAAAGGCCAGAAGGCATCGCGTCGCATTGCCGCGCTGATTGCACTCGCCATGTTTCTCACTGCTATGGTGAAAAGTGGATCACGAGGAGGATTTATCGGTCTTCTCGCAGTGATGCTCTACATTCTGCTCTTTTACCGCGCAATTCCGAGCCGGACGCGACTCCTCATTACGATCGCCGGCGTGGCCCTCTTTTTCGGATTCGCCAGCGACAAGTACTGGACAATGATGGGAACGATTCTCCATCCGACTACCGACTATAACTACACGGCGAACGAGGGGCGGCTCGAGGTGTGGAAACGTGGAGTCTCCTATATGCTCCACAACCCAATAACCGGCGTTGGAGTCGAAGCCTATCCCGTTGCCGAAGGCGGGTCCGATCTGGCAAAGAGCCTCGAGGCGCAGGGCATGGGTTTCAAGTGGTCCGTTGCACACAACTCCTTTCTCGAAACCGGCGCGGAGCTCGGGATTCCAGGGCTGGGAGTGTTCATTGCGATGCTCGTCGTCACCGGTGTTTCGCTCTCTCGAGTATCCCGTCGCGGAAAGTGGGCACGGTGGGTGTCACCGCGAGAGATCTCCCTTGCGCAAATGCTCATCGCTGCACTCGTGGGATTCTCGGTCGCTGGCATCTTCGTTTCGGCGGAATACTTCGCGTACCTCTACTTCCTTCTCGCTATGGCGGTCGGACTTCTGAAGTTGGTGCGTGCGCGCGCTTCGGGACATCCACCCCTGAAACCGCAGATCAACGTGCGGCTCGCACCTCGCGCGGCGCCGGCGGAGGCGGACCTGGGTGCGGTGCGCAACACGATCGAAGCGACCATCCAGGGCGCAGCCACATCGCGCTGATCGTCCGCTCGCGCACGTCATGAATCTCCGCGGTCTCGTGAAGAGCACGATCGAGCACGGCGCGCTGTGGAGCGGCGTTCCGCGCGCCATGCGAGCACGCCGGCGCGGCGACGTGCTCGTGCTCGCGTATCACGACATCGTACCCACTGGCGAGGCCGCTGCCGGCGACCGCTCGCTACATCTCCCGCAATCGAGCTTCGCTGCGCAGCTCGATGCACTGGTGCGCACCCACGATGTCATCCCGCTGGAGCGTGCGCTCGCCGGCCACACGGGCCATCGTCCCGCGGCGGTCATCACCTTCGACGATGCATATCAGGGTGCGGTGACCGCCGGCATCGCGGAGCTCGCGGCGCGCGGACTGCCCGCGACGATCTTCGTCGCGACGGCATTCCTCAACGGCGGCGACTTCTGGTGGGATGCGCTCACTGCACCTGGCGCGCGCGCGCCAACGCCCTCGCTTCGCGCACGCGCCCTGGCCGCGT
>JBDSHG010000064.1:0-2968 GCA_039918615.1 Gemmatimonadaceae bacterium
GGCGAGATCCGCGAGGACATCCTCGCGTTGATTCTTGCGAACGTGCGCACGCCGGATGAGCGGAGAGGCGATCTCCGCGCGCAGCTCGCGGCCTGCGCGGCGGGTGCGTTTGGTTTGCGCACGCTCATCGCGCGCGAGGGACGAGAGCGTGTCGCGACATCCGGGCGTGCGCTCATCGACTATACCGCACGCCGCGCGCACGCCGCCATCCGCGCGCTCGGTCCGCGCGTCGGGCGTGCGACCGACTATCTCGAGGGCGACGGACTCACAGACGAACCCGTAACCGTGCAGGTCGAGCTGCAGACGCGCGGCGACCGCCTCGTGCTCAACTTCGCGGGGACGTCGCCGCAGGTGCGCGGGAATGTGAACTGTCCGCTCGCCGTGACGCGCGCGGCAGCGGTGTTCGTGTTGCGCACGCTCCTCCCCGATGACGTACCGACCAACGACGGCATCGCGCGCGCGATCGACATCGTCGCTGAGCCGGGGAGCGCGGTGCATGCGCAGTGGCCGGCGGCGGTGGCGGCGGGGAACGTCGAGATGTCGCAGCGCATCACCGACACGATCTTCCTCGCGCTCGCGAACGCGGGACTCGATGTGTGCGCGCAGGGGCAGGGAACGATGAACAACGTCACCTTCGGCGGAAACGGCTGGACCTTCTACGAGACGCTCGGCGGCGGGCAGGGCGCCTCGTCGCGCGGGCCCGGGCCGAGCGCGGTGCACGTCGGGATGAGCAACACGCGCAATACGCCGATCGAATCGCTCGAGTGGGCGTATCCGATCCGCATCGAGGAGTATTCGGTGCGGCGCGGGAGTGGTGGCGCGGGGGTGCACGCGGGCGGCGACGGTGTGGTGCGGAGGTATCGTGCCCTGGAGCCGTGTACCGTGACGCTGCTGACGGAGCGGCGGCGGCGCGCGCCGGCGGGAGCGGCGGGCGGCGCGAGTGGCGCGATGGGGAGGAATCTGTTGAATGGGCGCGAGCTAGCGCCCAAGTGCCGAGTGCAGATGGTGGCGGGTGACGTGTTGACGATCGAGACGCCGGGCGGCGGAGGGTGGGGAAAGGCGGGAGCGTAACCGCGATGCTTTGCTGACGGTGAAATCGGGGAGCGCGCTCACGTTTGGGTGGTGGACAGCAACTCTCCGATTCCGCCGCGAGCGATCGCGAAGCAGCAACGGTTATTACCGCGAGTGCGCGGCCACATGCGCGCCCGCCAGTTAAGCCCGCGCACCGAGCAAGCATACACCGGCTGGATCATTCGCTTCATCAGATATCACGGCACACGGCACCCATCCGAGCTCGGCGAGCCGGAGATCATCGCGTTTCTTACGCACTTGGCAGCTGAGCAGCATGTCTCGCGCTCGACACAGATGCAGGCGCTCAGTGCGCTGATGCTGCTGTATCGCGAGGTGCTCGGCGTACGGATCGGAGACATTCGTCACGCACTTCGATCGTTCACTCCGACGCGCATCCCCGCGGTGCTCGGCAGGAGCGAGATCAGCAAGCTGCTGACGCACTTGCATGGCACGATGCGGCTGGTCGCTCTGTTGCTCTACGGCTCCGGGCTGCGATTGATGGAATGCTTGACGCTGAGAGTGAAGGACATTGATTTCGAGCGGGGCGAGATCCGGTTGCGCCGAGGTAAGGGTGGCAAGGATCGCGTCACCATGCTGCCGGCGGCGGCGAGGGAACCGCTTCGAGCCCAGATTGAGAGTGTACGGGCGCTTCACGCGCGGGATCTGGAGCAGGGCGCCGGTCGGGTCTCGCTGCCGAATGCCGTCGAACGAAAAGCGCCGGGGTGGGCGACGCAACTCGCGTGGCAGTGGGTGTTCCCGGCGTCGCGCCGGTACCGGCACCCAGCTCCCGGACGCGAAGGTCGCCATCACATTCATGAGACGGCGGTGCAACGGGCGATGCAGCGAGCAGTGCGCGAGTCGGGGATCGCGAAGCGCGCAACGTGTCACACGTTGCGCCATTCGTTCGCGACCCACTTGCTGGAGGATGGCTACGACATTCGCACGTTACAGGAACTCCTGGGCCATTCGGACGTCAGCACCACCATGATCTATACGCACGTGCTGAATCGGGGGCGTTTGGGGGTGCGGAGCCCGGCGGATCGGCTGGAGATCGAATAGGCGAATTGAAGCGGAGGTTGCGGGGTTCTGTGGGGAGGAGCTAGAATGGAGTGCAAGCGAATGAGACGTTAGGTGGCAACGTGCTCCTCGGGAGTTTTGCGTGAAGCATACGACTACAGTCGTCGCGCTCGGAGCGGCAGCGATCGCGCTCGGCTGCCAAACGCCTCCACGCGCCGCCGCGGCTCCGGTCTGTCGCATAGGGACGTCTCTGCTGTGGAGCGCGGACTCCTCGCTCTCCGTCTGCCTACCACCCGGGTTTGCCCTAAAGTCCGGCAAGTCAGCGCTCTGGGAGCGTCCGCGACCGCAAGCGCCGGTGGGGGACTGGTTGAGCGTCCAGATTGATCGCCTTGACACGACTGGCGACTCGGCCGAGCCTTGGCCCCTGACGATTGCTTCCAGTCCACGGTGTGCGGTCGATTGCGCGACCGCAGATAGCGTTACCGTCTACGCGGACTCAATCACGGAAACGATAGCGCACGTGGAGACCGGGCTCGCGACCGGCGGAGAACCCGGATTTCGTCGGCAGCCGATCTTGGTGGCGAGCTGGGAGGAGACGCCGCATCGCCGTGCGAGTGCGACCGCGATCGTGGAGGCTGGTGCCACCCTCGACACGCTCCGCCACGCATTGCGAACGCTGCGACTCCGCAGGTGACATCTCGCCAGCCACCTAACACGCCGTTGCAGCAGACGAAGCCGCGCAACATTATGTGAGCATTCGATCATCGCGTTCGCGGCTTCGCAGCTGAACGCCAGGACGTTAGGCCGCGCCCGAGCTTGAACGAAAGAACGTGTCTTGAAGGGTGCTCGCAGCGAGTGCAGAGTGGCGGCATGAGTTCGA
>JBDSHG010000065.1:0-9269 GCA_039918615.1 Gemmatimonadaceae bacterium
GCGAGTACTTGTTGTTCGATGACCACCCCGCGAGCACGATGCCGTACACGCCGAGCGACGAGATCGCGAGAATATAGAGGAAGCCGATCGGCAGCTGCGCCACCGACATCTCCACGAGCCCCCAGCGTGTGCTCAGCGGCGCCGCGAAGGGAATGACGGCGAAGGTGATGAGCGCGGGGATGAACGACAGCATCGGCGCGAGAATGAACAACGGCATGTTCGCGGCGTCCGGATACGTTTCTTCCTTCATGATGTTCTTGAGCCCATCCGCGGCGGGCTGCAGCAACCCGCCGTACCCCGTGCGGTTCGGCCCGATGCGGTCCTGAATCCACGCCGAGATCTTGCGCTCGGCGAGCGTGAGCATTGCGACGCCGACCATGAGCACGGTGAAGACGATGAGCATCTTCAGGATCGTGAAGAGGAGCCACGGAAACGACGTGACCGGAACGTCGGGATCGTAGAACGTCTTGTAGACGGTGGAATCCGCGGGTGCCATGAAGGCGAGAGCCGCCATGGCCTGGTTGGAAAAGATCATTGCGCGGCCTCCTGCGTCGCAGGCTCTCCGCTCATGATCTGTCCCTTGAGTCCCAGCGTGTCGTAGCTCATCCCTGCGAGCTCGGGGCGCGCGGCAGCAAATGCCGCGAACGCCTCGCTCGCGAGGAAATAGTTGGTCGGCTCGCCGAGCTGGGTCAGGAGATCGCCGAGAATCCACCACGCGGGCCGCGACATTCCGGGCGCAGCAGTCGCCTGGAAGAACCGCTGCACGCGTCCGCGGAGATTCGTGAACGTTCCCTCTTCCTCCGACATCGTCGAGGACGGGAGCGCGATCGCCGCGGCGCGCGCGCCCACGGACACCACAGCTGCGACCACGATCACCTGCCCCGCGCGCGCGACTGCAGGCGCATCGGCTGCGCCGAGCGTCTCTCCGATCACCAGCAACACATCACCGGCGCGAAGCTCGTCGAGCGGCGACGCGCTCTTGATGAAGCCGAGCAATTCCGCGCCACGCACGTTCGCTGCACGCTCGGCGCGCAGCGCGAGGTCCGGGACACCAACCAACGGCGCCTCGGGACCCATCGCGACGCGGAAGACTCCCTTCCCGCCCGTCTTCGCGACGACGCGCGAGGCGAGGAAGAGCGATTCGTTCGAGAGCATCGGGCTCACGAGCGCCACGACGCGCGCGCCGCCGAGCATCGTCGCCGCCGCGCGAATGGCGACGTCCCAATCGACGGCCAGGAGCTTATCCGTGTCCTGGCGCACGAGCGGCGCTTCGAGACGCGTCGGCGGGTTGAGCCACTTGTAGTCGAGCCGACCCGTCTCACAGAGGTACCACTGATTGACGTCGGTGTTGGAGCGCGGCCGCATGCGCACGACCACGTTGTCGCGCGTCTCGAGAATCGTGTTGCACCCCTGCGTGCAATTCGGACAGATACTCGGCGTGCGGTCCAGCTCCCACGCGCGCGCCTTGTTCAGGAAGTCCTTCGAGAGCAGCGCGCCGACGGGACAGAGGTCGACGACGTTCGACGCCCACTCGTTCGTGAGATCCTGCCCGTCGAACTTTCCGATGACCGCGCGGTCGCCTCGCTCGCTCACGTTGAGCACGGGCTCCTTCACGATCTCGTCCATGTAGCGCACGCAGCGCGTGCAGAGAATGCAGCGGTTCGGGACGTAGAGCACGTCGCCGCCGAAGTCCTCCACCGGGTTGAAGCGCTTCGGCTCGGGTCCGAGCCTCCCCTGCGTGCGCCCCTCGCGGAAGGTGTAGTCCTGCAGCTCGCACTCACCGGACTGGTCGCAGATCGGGCAGTCGAGCGGATGGTTGATCAGCAGCAGCTCGAGCACGCCCTGTCGCGCCTTCAGCGATTGCTCGGAGTGCACGTGCACCACCTGCCCCTCCGCCACCGCGGTCGCGCACGCGGGCGCGAGCTTCGGCGCCTTCTCGACCTCGACGAGGCACATGCGGCACACACCCGCGACCGAAAGGCCGGGATGATAGCAATAGTGGGGAACGAGCACGCCAGCGAGCTTCGCGGCCTCGAGGATCGACGTTCCCGCGGGCACCTGCACCTGGCGCCCCTCTACCGTCAGCGTGACCATCGGTGTGGTCGTGGTCGCATCGGCCATCAGGCGGCCGCGGTCGCGCGGAAGGGGCAGCGCTTGCCCGTGATATGCGCCTCGAACTCGTGCTTGAACTTCTGGATCCCCGACACCACCGGCGCCGCACACGAATCGCTCAGCACGCAGATCGTCTTCCCCGTCATGTTGTCGGCGATCTCGAGCAGCGTGTCGAAGTCCTGCATCGTCCCGCCACCTGCCTCGATGCGCTCGAGGATCCTCGTGGTCCACGCCGTTCCCTCGCGGCACTGCGTGCACTGCGCGCAGCTCTCGTGCGCATAGAAGCGCGCGAGCCGCGCGATGTGCCTCACCATGCACTGCGAGTCGTCGAACACGATCACGCCACCGGACCCGAGCATCGAGCCTTTCGCGACGAATCCCTCGTAGTCCATGAGCGTGCTTTCCGCTTCCTCCATCGTCTGGATCGGCACCGACGACCCGCCCGGTATCACAGCCTTGAACTTCCGTCCGGGCAGTGGTCCGCCGCAGAGATCGTAGAGGAAATCCTTGAACGGAAAGCCGAGCACCACTTCGTAGTTGCCGGGACGCGTGACGTTGCCGCACGCCGAGAAGAGCTTCGACCCCGTGCTCTTCGGATTGGACAGACTCATCGCCTTGTACCACGCAGCGCCGTTGTTGAGCACGTGCGGCACCGCGGCGAGCGTCTCGACGTTGTTGATCGTCGTCGGCTGCCCGAAGAGTCCCGCGACCGCGGGGAACGGCGGCTTGATGCGCGGATTGCCGCGACGCCCTTCCAGCGAATTCATCATCGCCGTCTCTTCGCCGCAGATGTACGCGCCGGCGCCACGGTGCACGTGAACGTCGATGCGATGTCCGCTTCCCATGGCGTTCGCGCCGAGAATGCCGGCCGCATACGCTTCCTTCACCGCGGCTTCCATCACGCGCAGCGGCTCCGTGAACTCGCCGCGAATGTAGATGTACGCCACCTCGGCGCCGATCGCGTACGCGCCGATCGCCGTCCCCTCGAGGAGGGCGTGCGGCGTCCAGCGCATGATCTCGCGATCCTTGAAGGTGCCCGGCTCGGACTCGTCGGCGTTGACGCAAAGATAGTGCGCCTTGCCGTCGCCCGGCTTCATGAACGACCACTTCATTCCGGTGGGGAATCCCGCGCCGCCGCGACCGCGCAGCCCCGACTCCTTCAACACGTTCACGATGTCGGCGGGCGTCATGCCGACGGCCTGCTGCAGCGCGCGATAGCCACCGCGCTGCTTCCAGCCATCGAGCGTGCGCGCCTGCGGCTCTCCGAAGTACTTGGAGAGGATCGGCGTCTCTTTCGGATGCGACTTGTGGGGATATCCCATCTATTTGAACTGAGTGAGAATCTGTGGGACCTTCTCGGGGGTGACCGACTCGATGAAGTCGTCGTTCACCATGATCGGCGTCGCGAAGCCGCACGCGCCGAGGCACTCGACCTCGATGACCGTGAAGCGTCCGTCCGGCGACGTTGCACCAAGGTCGACGCATCCCGTCTGCGCGAGCAGCGCCTCGACGACCTTTTCCGCGCCGCACGCCGCGCAGGGCGATGTCGTGCAGACCTGAATGAAGTGGCGCCCCACCGGATGCTGGTGGTACATAGTATAGAAGGTGACGACACCCTTCACGTACGCGGGCGTGAGCTCGAGCTGTTGTCCAACCTCGACCATCGCCTCCTCGCTCACCCATCCGCGCTCGCGCTGCACGATCCAGAGTGTCGGCAGGAGCGCGGCCATTTTCGTGGGATAGCGGCCGAGCAGCGCCTCGAGCTCTTCCTTGAGCGCGCCAGTAAAGACGGGCTGATACGGGATCTCGCCGATGCTGCCGCCACTCGAATGATCCATCGCCTCGCCCTGCACTGCTCCCTCGCGTCGAGCGCTCACCGGTCGATCTCTCCCATCACGATGTCGATGCTGGCGTTGATCGCGATCACGTCGGACAGCAGATGCCCCTCCACCATTTTGGAGATCGCGGACAGATTCACGTACGATGGAGGACGAATGCGCCAGCGCACCGGCTTCGCCGTTCCGTCGGATACAAAGTAGTAGCCTTTCTCGCCCTTTGGGCTCTCGACCGGCACATAGACCTCGCCGATCGGCGGCCGCGGGCCTTCCATGACCTGCTTGAAGTGGTGGATCATCGACTCCATGTCGCTCATCGCCCGACTCTTCGGCGGGAGGATCACGCGGTGGTCGCTCGAGTTGACGGGACCATCGGGGAGTCGGTCGAGCGCCTGAGCGAGAATTCGCGTCGACTGTCGCAGCTCTTCCACCCGGACGAGAAAGCGATCGTAGACGTCGCCATTCGAGCCGACCGGCACGTCGAAGTCGTACGTCTCGTAATCGAGATACGGAAAATCCTTTCGCACATCGTACGCAACGCCGGACGCGCGGAGCATCGGGCCCGAGAGCCCGTAGTTGATCGCCTCATCCGCGGACATGACGCCGAGCGCGGTGGTGCGACCGATCCAGATGCCGTTCTTCGTCAGCATGCGGTCGCATTCGTCGACCGTCTTCGGGAAGGTACGGATGAAGTGGCGGAGCTGATCCGTCCACCCTTCCGGAATGTCCGCCGCCATGCCGCCGACACGCGTCGCGCTCGTCGTGAGGCGCGCACCCACCCAGCTCTCGAGCAGGTTGTAGACGTTTTCGCGCTCCTGGAAGCTCCACAGAAACGGCGTGAATGCGCCGAGATCGATGCAGGTGGTGCCGAGCCAGACGAGATGCGAGATGATCCGCGAAAGCTCCATCGCGATCACACGCAGCACCGTGCACCGCGGCGGCACCTCGACTCCGAACAGTCGCTCCGCGCCGATCGAAAAGGCGACGTTGTTGCCGATCGAATTGAGGTAGTCTTCGCGATCGGTCCACGGGATCACCTGATTGTACTGGCGATACTCGCCGATCTTCTCGAAGCCGCAATGCAGATACCCGATGTGCGGAACGCAGCGCACGACCGTCTCGCCGTCGAGCTCCAGTACGAGGCGAAGCACGCCGTGCGTCGCGGGGTGCTGCGGCCCGATGTTGATGAGCATGTGCTCACCCTCGAGCTCGGGCGCGACGCTCATTGCGGGCGGCTCGAGGGTCGTGACCGCGCCGTTCTCCGTGAGCGTCATCGGCGTGCGAACCGCGCGCCCGTCCGCATCGACGCCGGCGGTGCCGAGCGCGACTTCGACCGTTCTCGTGGTGGTGGCCATCCTATTCGCCCGTCCGTTCGCCGCCAGCGAGGCGACGACGCATGTCTTCGGGGAGATCCTCGAACGCCTGCGCGACGGTCAGCTCTTCCATCGAGTAGCGGCCCTCCGTCGTGACGCTCAGCGCCTGGCGGAGCTGTTCCGCGCGGCTGAAGCGACCGCGCAGTGGGAAGTCCTTGCGCAGCGGAAAGCCCTCGCGATACGACTCCCACATCAGAATGCGTCGCAGATCGGGGTGCCCCTTGAAGGTGATGCCGAACATGTCGAAGCACTCGCGCTCGAGCCAGTTCGCAGCCTTGTAGATCGGCCACACGCTGTCGACCTCGAGCTTCGCGCGCTTCTCGAGCGAGACCTTCACGCGAAGGAAGCGGCGGAAGGGCAGCGAGCGCAGATGCCAGACGACCTCGAGCGGCTGCTCGGGATCGCGGAACTCGACGGCGGTGACATCGGAGAGATAGTCGTACTGCTGGGTCGCATCATCGTGCAGCCAGCGAATGATCTCGCTCACGCCGGCGGCCTGGATGTAGACGTTCGTATCGCCCCAGATGACCTCGGAGCGCACGAAGTGCTTTCCGAACTTCGCGGCGATCAACGCCGCCGATGGATTCGGCTCGCCGCCGCGCTGCGGAAGATTGCGCGGCGTGGCGGGCGCAGGGGCGCCGGGATTTGCGCTGCCGGGAAGGATTGGCGAGAATGGCGCGGTCACAGCCCCGACCGCGTCTGCTGCACCGAATTGCCGAACGGCTCGGAGAGCTCGTCGATTCGGCTCGCGGGGATGAACAGCCCGCTTTCGGGATCCGGCTCCATCTCGTTGCGAATCGTGTTATCCGACATCTTCTCGCGCATCACTTTTTCCTGCAGCATCATGATGCCGTAGAGCAATCCTTCCGGGCGCGGCGGACATCCGGGAACGTAGACGTCGACGGGGATGATCGTGTCGATCCCCTGCACGACCGCGTAGTTGTCGAACATCCCGCCCGACGACGCGCATGCGCCCATCGAGATCGCCCATTTCGGCTGCGGCATCTGCTGCCAGATGCGGCGCAGCACCGGCGCGAGCTTGAACGGAACGCGGCCCGCGCAGATCAGCACGTCGGCCTGGCGCGGCGAAAAGCTCATGCGCTCCATGCCGAAGCGTGCGAGATCGAAGCGCGTTGCCGCCGTCGCCATGAACTCGATCGCGCAGCACGCGGTGCCGAAGGGCATCGGCCAAAGCGACTTGGCGCGGCTCCAGTTCACGAGGAAATCGAGGCGCGTTGCAACCCAGCTCTCTTGACGCGGCGGCCCAAACGTCGCGCTCGTGGGGGTGACCTGGCTCAATCCCATTGCAGCGCTCCCTTCTTCCAGACGTAGATGTAGCCGACGAGCAGGATGGCGATGAAGACGAGCATCTCACCGAGGCCGAAGAACGAAAGATGTGCGGCTGCGCACGCGCCGTCGACGAGAGGAACGTCGCACGAGAGCTGTCGGTAATAGGTCGCCCACGGAATCATGAACACCGTCTCGATGTCGAAGACGATGAAGAGCATGGCGACCATGTAGTACTTGACGGAGAAGCGCTCGCGGGCGTCGCCGAGCGGGGGGATACCTGATTCGTAGGCTGTTTGCTTGACCGGGGTGGGCCGCGGACGAATGGTAAGATGGGACAATGCGAGCATCCCGACGGCATTTACGGCGGCGAACCCCACCAGCATGAGAATCGGAAAGTACTCGCGACCCATCGTCTCCCAATTCGTGAAATTTTTCACTATCCCCGCCGAGAAAACTATCCAGGGGATTACAGCCGTGCAATGCGCTTTGCCATGCTCAATGGGGAACGATACATTCCCCTCCAACTGCCGGCCTCCCTTCCTCACCACATCCGAGACATGTCCATCAAGTCCGATCGCTGGATTCGCCAGATGGCGCTTGAGCACGGTATGATCGAGCCCTTTGCCGACCGCCAGGTTCGCGAGGGCGTCATCTCCTACGGCGTCAGCTCGTACGGATACGACATGCGCGTCGCGACCGAGTTCAAGATCTTCACCAATGTGTTGAACTCGATGGTGGACCCGAAGCACTTCGATCCGAAATCGTTCGTGGAGTTCGAGGGAGACGTCTGCATCGTGCCGCCCAACAGCTTCGCGCTTGGCCGCTCGGTCGAGTATTTCAGAATTCCGCGCAACGTCATCACGATCACGGTCGGCAAGTCGACCTACGCGCGCTGCGGGATCATCACGAACGTGACGCCCTTCGAGCCGGAGTGGGAGGGGTTCGTGACGCTCGAGATCTCGAACACGACGCCGCTGCCGGCGAAGATCTACGCGAACGAGGGGATCGCGCAGGCGCTGTTCTTCGAGGGCGACGAGGCTCCCGAGACTTCGTACGCGGACCGGAAGGGGAAGTATCAGGGGCAGCGCGGCGTGACGCTGCCGCGGCTCTAGCGCGCTCGTACGACGCGCGCCTCTTGCGCGGACCACGTGCGCGAACATGAGCGACATATAAAGTCACCGCGGCAGGGAGGGCTCGTCTGCCCAGTAGCGTGCATCACTGTGCGCTACGCCGCCGATGGAAGTCGGCAGCCTTCCCGATTCGCGAGGCAGTATGAAGAAGCAGCTCCTCCTGATGGCCCTCGGCGTCGCCACACTCGGATGCGGCAGCGATCCTACCAGCGTGGCCAATGCAAACCCGGATCCTGCCTCGTGCCTCAAGGGCTCGATCAGCCCTGGTGACGTGAGGAGTGGCGCGCTCACGAGCGCATCCTGTTTGCGCTACGATTTCGCGTACTCCGAGGACAGCACGCCGTACGACGCATACTCGTTCAAGGCGGAGCAAGGAAAGGGCTACATGTTCCTGCTCGAGAGGGCGGACGCAGTCACGAGCTGGGATGCGCTGCTCGAGCTGGCAACGGTCAATCCGGCGACCGGGAACGAGCAGCTGCTCGCGCTCAGCGATGACGAAGGTGGCAATGGCTGGTCGCGGATGTACTTCATCGCTCCTGTGTCGGGAACATTCTACATCCGTGCAAGCGGGTACGACATCAACGACACGGCGAGCTACAAGCTCACGGCGAAGTCCTGCGACTCTCCCATTCCGGAGATCATGGGTACGCTGTCTGCATCGGCCCAGACCTTGTCGTCCACGGACTGCGTGCTCGCGCAGCCGAATTTCGTCAACGACAGCGCACACGTGAAGCTGTTCTCGGTGTTCATCGGTCCGAATGAGACGAAGACCATCAGCGTGCACTCCACTGACTTCGGCGCCGGATTCCAGGTGTACGGGCCGGCCTGGGGTGTGGATTGCAGCTACGCCTACGAAGGATGCGGAGGCGGAGTCGGCGAGCAGACGAAAGGCGACCCGCAGTCGGTCACCATCACCGCCCAAGGCGACCAGAACTGCAACAATTTCCTGATGAATGCCCCCGATCAGGCGGGTCCGCTTGCCTCGCGCGTCTCGGCATCTTCACGCGTCTGCGAGCAATTCAACTGGCCAGGCCGGTATACGATTGCCGTGGGCTCGAACTTCGGCGGATTGGGTGCGTTCACGCTCTCCGTGGACGCGGGGCAACCGACTCGTGTGGTCGGACCCGACCAGCCAATTCGCAATCCGACGCTCAACTTCCTTCGTAAGAAGCCGCTGCGCGCGAACGAGTATCTGAACCGGTCATACTAGGTCCCTTGAATTCAAGATAAATAAAAGAGGTGCGGCGAGAACATCGCCGCACCTCTTTTTCATCCATGCGGCCGAGCCGGCGCGCCTGATCAGCCGGTACCGCCCCCGGCCTTCTCCTCGCGCGCCATCGCCGCAGCCATTAAATAGTCCCGGCTCATCCGGGCAATCGTATCGATGCTGATCTCCTTGGGACACGCGAGCTGGCACTCGCCGTGCCACGTGCAGCCCCCGAAGCCCTCGGCGTCGTGCTGCGCGACCATCGCCACCACGCGCCGGTACCGTTCGGGCTGCCCCTGCGGGAGCTCGGCGAGGTGCGTGA
>JBDSHG010000066.1:0-11705 GCA_039918615.1 Gemmatimonadaceae bacterium
TATATTGTTGAGACATGGCCGAATCGCCCGTCCCACTCCTCCGCGCGCACTCGCGGCACGCGCCGTGGAACTCGCGCGGCCTCGCGGCACACGCCACCGCGCTGGTCGACGCCGCAGGGATGCGTCCGACGAACGGAGCGGCGCGCGCCGAGCCGAGCGCGCGGGCCGTCCGCTTCTATGTGTCGACGGGGCTGCTCGACCATCCGGACGGCACCGGCACTGCCGCGACATACGGCTACCGCCACCTGCTGCAGCTTCTCTTCATCAAGATCCGCCAGCGCGAAGGGCTCACGCTCGAGAAGATCAAGCTCGAGGTGGGTGGTCTCACGGGCGACGCCCTCGAGCGCCGCGTCGCGTCGTCGCTTGCCCCTGCACTCGGGGCTCGCGCGGATAGCGTCGTGGCGGACAACGGCGCACACGATGGAGTGTGGCATCGCGTGATCGTCGCGGAAGGAATCGAGCTCCATGTGCGCGACGACTCGCCGGCATCGAGCGAGGATGCGGTGGTCGCGATGCGCGAAGCCGTGCGCGCAGCGCTGGGGCGCGCGGATATTCGATAGCAAAGTGGTCGACAATATGAGCGAGATTCCCGAGAGCCTTCGCACCGCCCTTGCCGGGCAATACGCCATCGAGCGCGAGCTCGGAAGCGGAGGGATGGCGGTCGTCTACGCCGCGCGCGATCTGAAACATCATCGCGCCGTCGCCATCAAGGTCGTTCGTCCGGAAGTTTCGGCGGTGTTTGGAGCCACACGATTCCTTCGCGAGATCGGCATCTCGGCGAGCCTGCAGCATCCGCATGTGCTCACCCTCATCGATTCCGGCGACGCGGAGGGCACGCTCTACTATGTGATGCCGCTGGTCGATGGCGAGACGCTGCGCGAGCGTCTCGTACGCGAGGGCCGCCTGAGCGTGTCCGACACCGCGCGCATCCTCCGCGACGTGCTGGACGCGATGGCCTATGCGCATCGGCAGGGTGTGATCCACCGCGACATCAAGCCCGAGAACATCATGCTTTCGGGGCAGCACGCCTTCGTCATGGATTTCGGCATCGCGAAGGCGGCGAGTGCCGCGACGCAGAGCGACATCCGGGCATCCGGCGCCGCGACCGCGATCGGCATCGCCATCGGCACCCCGGCCTACATGGCCCCGGAGCAGGCATCCGGCGACACGACCATCGACGCCCGCGCCGATCTGTACTCCGTCGCAACCGTCGCCTACGAAATGCTGACCGGACAGACGCCCTTCTCCGGTAATAACTCGCAGGCGATTTTCGTCGCGCAGGTAACACGCACGCCGCCGCCCATCGCGCAGCTTCGACCGGATCTCCCGGAGCAATTCGCGCGCGCGATCGACACGTGCCTCGCGAAGGATCCTGCGGATCGGCCGCAGACCGCGGAGGAATTCGCGGCGGAGGTCGAGCCGTATCTCTCGGCATCCGGAGCCGCGGCTGCGAGACGTGGCGGCACTGCGCCGCGCACGAAGAGATCGGTGATTCTCGCGGGTGCAGCGCTCCTGGTGATGATTCTGGCTGCAGGCGGATGGTGGCTCGGCCCGGGAAAGCACGTGCGCGACGCGCGTTGGGCGCGCGAGACGGGGATGCCCACGCTGGTGGCGCTGGGCGAGGCGGGCGGCTGGGAGGCGGCCTACACACTCGCCCGTCGCATCGACTCGATTATTCCCGGCGATTCGCTGTTCGCCGCGATGCGTCCCCGTTTCGCACGGAGCGCAACGCTTCGCACCAATCCAACTGGAGCGACGGTACGCTGGAAGTCCTATGCTGCGCCCGATTCGTCGTGGACGCGCGCCGGAAAAACTCCAGTCGACAATCTGCTCCTGCCAGCGACGGCATCGAGTTTCAGCGATCCAATCTGGCTCCGCTTCGAGGCACCGGGACGGCGTAAGCTCGACCGCCTCTGGCGCCGCGATGAGGACACGATTCGGCTCGATCGCGAAGCTGATCTGCCGCCCGAGATGGTCCGTGTCACCGGCGGCGCGGTCGACCTCGAGTTCACCGTCGGCTTCACCGACCTCAAGGCCATACCGCTCGGCGATTTCCTGATGGATCGCTTCGAGGTGACCAATGAGCAGTACAAACACTTCGTAATCGATGGCGGCTATCGGCGGCGAGAGCTTTGGGAAATTCCGATCACCGAGAACGGCCACACGGTTCCATGGGAACGGGGCATCGCACGCATGATTGATCGCACCGGTCGACCCGGGCCATCCACTTGGGAAGGCGGCGATTATCCCGAGGGCCAGGGAAAGTTTCCCGTCGCCGGCCTGAGCTGGTATGAGGCGGCCGCGTACGCGAAGTACGCCGGCAAGTCTCTTCCCACGCTCTGGCACTGGTACCGTGCGGCGAGCCCGATCTACGCCGCGAACATCATCCCTCGCAGCAATTTTTCCGGCAGCGGAACGCGTGAGGTGGGAAGCGGACAGGCCATGAGCGAGTTCGGCACCTACGACATGGGCGGGAACGTGCGAGAGTGGTGCGCGAATGCGTCGGGGTCAGATCGCTTCATTCTCGGAGGTGGGTGGAACGACCAACCCTACCTCTTCACCGATGCATTCACGCAGCCGCCGTTCGATCGGTCGCCGACGAATGGCATTCGCCTCGTGAAGTATTTGCAGACGGATTCAATGCTCGCACGCGCGGGCGAGCCAATGCATCGGATGGTACGCGACTACTCGAAGGAGACTCCGGTTTCCGATCAGCTCTTTAGCGCGTACCAACGGATGTTCGAGTATGACCGCAGCCCGCTCGACGCGAAGATCATCGAAAAAGTGGATGAGGGCGATTGGACGCGCGAGCTCGTCGGCGTCACCGCGGCGTACGGAAACGAACGCCTGCTGATCTACCTCTACCTGCCAAAGACGGGTCATCCGCCGTATCCGGCGATCGTCTATTTTCCCGGGTCCAATGCCATTCGCGATGTCGCACCTCAGAATCTGCAAGCGCGAATATTCAGCTTCATGCTCAAGAGTGGACGCGCGGTGATCTATCCCGTGTACAAGGGAACGTATCAGCGAAGCGATTCGCTCTACACCGACGTGGCGGATCGCTCCGCGTTTTACAGGGATCACGTCGTCATGTGGGCGAAGGATCTGAGCCGCTCGATCGATTACGCTGAAATGCGACGCGAGGTGACCACGGATCACCTCGCATACTACGGCGTAAGCTGGGGCGGTGAGATGGGAGGGCTGATGGCCGCCGTAGAGCCGCGCATCAAGGTGAACGTGCTCTATTCGGCTGGGTTGGCACCCGAGGAGACGCGCCCCGAAGTCGATCCATTCACCTACCTCGGTCACATCCGCATCCCGACGCTCATGATGAATGGCAAGTACGACTTCTTCTTTCCAGTCGCCACCTCGCAGGAGCCGATGTTTCGGCTACTCGGAACGCCGCCGGATCAGAAGCGGCACGTCGTCGAGGAGGGAAGCCACTTCCTTCCGCGTACGACGTTGATTCGGGAATCACTCGCCTGGCTCGACAAGTATCAGCCATTGCCTCACTGAGTCACAGCCGGTAGAACACCAGCCCGTCCGTCGCACGACGCCATCCAGCATCCATGATCCCCTCGACGTGCGCGCTCGCGCCCGCCGCCTCGCCGTTGATGTTCTCGATGCGTGGATCACGCTCCGCCCTCGCTTCCGCGGGCGTCCCTCGGCTCAGATATTCGCCGAGCAGCTTCGCGGCCTCCGTGACATCCGCGTCTGATGCGTCGGCGGCGATCGAGATGCGTCTCCCCCGCCCCTCCGAGTTCATGATGACGGTGCCGCGCCGCGTGAGCAGCAGCGCGCCCGCGCCGCGCGGGCGCACGAGCGATCCCTTCGCAATCGACTCCAGCGGCAGCGTGTACGGATTCGCCGGATCGGCGGCCGACATGATGATGATCGGCGCGTCAGCATCGAGATCGGGCTGCGCGCGCAGCCGCTCGACGGCCTCCGGCAGCGCGAACTGCGCACCGCCGAGCCCCTCGACGAAATAGCCGCGGCGCACCTCGCCGCGATACTCGAGGCGCTTGAGCTCGCGGTAGATCGCCCGCCAACCCACCGGCGGCCGCTCGCGCCGCCACCAGTCGCGCGTGACGATCGCATAGCGGTCGAGCCACTGCCGCGCGATCTGCTCCGCGTGCTCCTCTTCGTCCGGGCGCGCGCCCCACGTCCCCGGCGTGCGCAGCAGCGACCATCGCCCCACCCACGCGGCCTGCGGCCCGGGAATATCGGGACGGCGCCACTTCGGAAGCCGCCGTTGGCTCGGCGGGCGCGAGTAGACCGGCCGCCCCGGCGTCGCCTCGAAGCTGGCGGGGAGCCAGCGCGTAGGGTCGGGAGTGGAGTGCGCTCCAACGCCGCGCGACCGCCCGGGCACGGAGCGCGTACGTACGATCTCACGCAGCGCCTCCACCGTGTCGTTCGTGACGAGCGACGCCGCCGACAGCTCACGCAACGCATCGCGCACCGAGAGCGATGAGAACTCCGTCGCCGCCTGAATGTCCGCGATGAACGACGCGCCGTATTTCTCCAGCGCTTCGCGCACCTTGATCGAATTCGGCGTGAGCAGCGGCTCGTCCTCCGCATCGAGCCAGATCGCCCCCTCGCCGCGCGGGAAGAAGCGCACGCTCGTGAGTGTCGGCACCGACTCGGGATCAGGCTTGCTTCCGCCCGCCCACACGATGGAGCCGCCGCTCGCGAGTTGCGCGAGCCATGCCGGGTCGTAGCGATCCATGCGCGCAGGGATGATGTCTCGCTCCCACGCGCCAGGCGCGCGCGGGAGCCCGGTCATTTGCGCGATGATCGCACTCACGCCGCTCGCGCCGTCGAGATGCTCGCGCGGATCGAGATGCTGCCATCGCTGCAGAAAGGCCGCGAAGGTCGCGAGATCGACGGCCCGGATCTGCTTTCGCAACGCGGCGAGCGCACGGTTGCGCGCGAGCTCGACGACGCGACGCGTCGCCCACTCGGGCGCCGCGACCGCGCGACGAAAGCGTCCGCGCACGAGCTTCCCATTCTCCTCCCACTCGTCGATCCGCTTCGCGATCCACTCCGCGGGCCACGCGTAGCGCTCGCGCACCTCTTCCACCGTTACCGGCCCCGCGAGCGCGAGCCACCGCGCGAGAATCTCGCGGCGCGCGACCTTTGGCTCGAGCACGACATTCCGCATCGCGGCGGGAATCACATCCTCCGCATCTTTCTCGACGAGCGATGATGTCGCGCGCACGCGGGAGATCGTCTCGGGCGCACGCGCCGCCGCGTACCGTCCGATCGTCTCCGTCAGCACCACACGCCACTCCTCTCCAAACGGAATCGCCAGCGCCCTTCCCGCATCGAGCAGCTCCGCCAGCGGATCGTTCGCTCCCAGCCATCCATCCGCATCCGCCACACGCGCGCGCAGCTCACTTACCGTGAGATCCCCCGCGCGATCGAGCAGCACCGCCAGCTCGTCCGCCGTGCGCGCGCGCCGCCCCTCCGCCATTCCACGACGCTCCGCGAGCAGCTGCTCGATCGCCTCGAGCGTCCCCTCATCCGCGCCCTCCGTCCCCATCACCTCGTCGAGCAGCCCGCGATCGATCGACAGCAGCGCCGCCTGCCGCTCCGCGCGCGGCGTGTCGTCGCCATAGAGCCAGTCCATCACGAAGCCGAACTGCAGACTCGCCGCGAACGGTGACGCGCGCTCCGTCTCCACCGTTCGAATCGCGATGCGCCCCGCACCAATCGAATCGAGCACGTCCTTCAGCGCCGCCATGTCGAACGCATCCTGCAACACCTCACGGTACGTCTCGACGAGAATCGGGAAGCTCGGAAAGCGCCGCACCGCGTCGAGCAGATCGAGCGCCTTGAGCCGCTGCAGCCACAGCGGCATCCGCCGCTTCGGCGATCCGCGCGGCAGCAAGAGCGCGCGCGCCGCATTCATCCTGAAGCGCGCCCCGAACAGCGACGTGGTGCCCACCTCGCCCATCACCCGCCTCTCCGCCTCCTCCGAGGAGAGATGCATCAGCGCCGACAGCGGTGCCGTGCCGTCGAGGTTCGGCAGCCGCAGCATGATCCCGTCGTCGGTCGTCTGTACCTGCACCTCCATCCCCGGCAACGCCTCGCGCACGCGCTGCGCGAGCGCCATCCCCCACGGCGCATTCACCCGCCCGCCGAACACCGAGTGCAGGATGATGCGGAGTGCGCCCATCTCGTCGCGGAACTGCTCGACCACGAGGGTTCGGTCGTCGGGCACCACACCCGTCGATGCACGCTGTTCCGCGATGTACGAGCGCAGCGACTGCGCACACGCCGCGTCCACACCATAGCGCGCCTCGAGTCCCGCATTCACCGAATCGTCATCGATGTCCACCGCGGCGAGCTGACGCCGCAGCTCGCCCACGCGACGACTCAGCGGCACACTCCGCGTCGAGAACTCGCCGTGCCAGAACGGCATCCGCGCCGGCGCGCCAGGCGCCGGTGTCACGATCACGCGATCGTGCTCGATCGCCCCGATCCGCCACGTCGCCGAGCCGAGCTGAAAGACATCGCCCACGCGTGACTCGTGCACGAACTCCTCGTCGAGCTCACCCAGCCGCGTGCGGTCCGCGAGGTTCACGGTGTACAACCCGCGATCCGGAATCGTCCCGCCTGAGATCACCGCCATCATCCGCGACGCGCGCGTCCCCGCCAGACGGTCGTTCACGCGGTCCCACGTCATCCTCGGCTCCAGCTCCGCCGCGAGCTCCGATGAATACTTCCCTGACAGCATCGACAGCACCTCGTCGAATACCGTGCGCGTGAGCCGGTGGTACGGATACGCGCGACGCACGAGCGCGAACGCATCTCCGGCCGTCCAGTCGTCGACACTCACCATCGCGACGATGCTCTGCGCCAGCACGTCGAGCGAATTCTGGATCGCGCGTGTCGGCTCGACGTCGCCTGCGCGCATCGCCTCGACAATGGCCGCGCTCTCGACGAGATCATCGCGAAACGTCGGGATCACGACGCCCTTGCTCACGGCGCCGAGATTGTGCCCCGCACGCCCCACACGCTGCAGCCCCGCACTCACGCGCTTGGGACTCTGCAGCTGGATCACGAGATCCACCGACCCGATGTCGATCCCGAGCTCCAGCGAGCTCGTGGAAATGAGCGCAGGCAGCTCCCCTGCCTTGAGCGCGCGCTCCAGTTCGAGCCTGCGCTCGCGCGCGAGTGAGCCATGATACGGCCGCGCGATCTGCTCCTCCGCCAGCGCATTCACCCGCGCCGCGATCCGCTCCGCCTGCGCACGGTTATTCACGAACACCAGCGTCGTTCGCGACTGCCGGATGTACTTGAGCACGAGTTCCGCCACCGCGGGCCACACACTCCCACTCACTTCGCCGAGATCCGGCACGGGCGACACGACGCTCAGCTCCATCATCTTCACGAGCCCGCAGTCGACTATGGTTACCGGACGAAAGTCGGCGGTGACCCCGCCAGCGTCCTCCTGCTTCATCCCCCCGAGAAAGTGCGCTACCTCCTCGAGCGGCCGCTGCGTCGCCGAGAGTCCGATGCGCTGCACGGGCGTCTCCACCAGCATCTCGAGTCTCTCGAGCGTCAGCGCGAGATGCACTCCGCGCTTCGTCCCCGCAACCGCATGGATCTCATCGAGGATAACCGCCCGCGCCGTGCCGAACATCCCGCGCCCCTTCACGCTCGTCAGCAGAATGTTCAGCGACTCCGGCGTCGTAATGAGAATGTGCGGCGCCTTCCGCAGCATCCGCGCACGCGCAGCCGCCGGCGTATCCCCTGTGCGCACGCCGATCCGGATTTCCGGAAACTCTTTCCCCTCCGCCTCGAACCGCGCGCGCAGCTCCGCCAGCGGCTGCTCGAGATTCCGCTGCACGTCATTGCCGAGCGCTTTGAGCGGCGAGATGTAGAGAATCTGCACGGCATTCGGCAGCGGCGACTCGAGTCCGCGCACGATCAGCTGGTCCAGCTCCCACATGAACGCCGCGAGCGTCTTTCCAGTCCCCGTCGGCGCGAGGATCAGCGTATGCTCGCCACTCGCAATCGCCGGCCACCCCAGCCGCTGCGGCTCACTCGGCGCCCCGAACCGTTCGGCGAACCATTCCCGAACGATTGGATGAAACGAAGCGAGCGGACCTTTCGATGAGCGGCGCGGCATGAGCGAAAGTTACGCCGCGCCGGAGTCTACAGCAGCCGCGCCATCGCGGATGAACCGAGCTCGCACATCCGTTGCCATAGCCCGCGCTTCTCGAACTCGGCGATCGTGATCTCCTTCGAATACTTCAGATCATTCAGAAAAACGGAGTCGAGGACCGCCGCCGTCGGTGCATCGAGGACGTTGAGATTCGCTTCGTTATTGAAGACCATCGACCGGTTGTCGAAGTTCATCGAGCCGATGCTGGACCAGAGCCCGTCCGCCACGAGCGTCTTCGCATGCATCATCGTCGGCGCGAACTCCCAGATGCGCACGCCGCCTTTCAGGAGGTCACTGTACTGCTTGCGCCCCGCGTACCGGGTGATCTTGACGTCCGTTGCGGTACCGACGGTCAGGATTCTGACATCGACGCCGCGTTTGGCGGCCCCAATGAGCAACTGCTTGAAATCGTAGTTCGGCACGAAATACGAGTTCGCGATGTACAACCGCTTCCTCGCGCCTGCGATACTGAGTGCGAGAAAACGCTCGGCAGGCGTACTCCCGATATTGGGCTGTGCGTCGAGCAGCCCCGCAGTGGCGGCCGGCTCGTCCTTTAGCGGCTCTTTCGGAAAATACTTCTCACCCGTCAGCAGCGTCCCGGTGGCCTCCACCCATCCGTCCGCAAACGTAGACTGCAGCCGCGACACGGCGGGTCCGGTGAAGCGCACGTCCGTGTCGCGCCACTGGTCCTTCGTGTGCCCGTTGCCAAACCACTTGTCGGCGATTCCAAAACCTCCGGTGAATCCGATGCGGCCATCGATCACGATCACACGGACGTGCGAGCGGTTTTGCAACTTCTGCAGGTCGTACCAGTGCGCCGGACGGAAAACCGCGGTTTGCACACCGGCCGCCTTCAGCTGGTCCACGTACTCCTTTTTCATCTTCTGCCCGCCGAACGCGTCGGTGAGCATATGAATCGTGACACCGTGTTGCGCCCGCTCCCGAAGGATCGCCGAGAGCGTGTCCGCCATCCTACCGGGCTCGAAGTAGTACATCTGCAGCGTGATCGTCTCCTTCGCGTTGCGCAGCTCCTTCCAGATCGCGGGGTACGTCTGCTCCCCATTCAGCAACACCGTGACGTGGTTCCCGTCGGTGAGGTGCGTGCCCGTGAACATCTCCATCGTGCGCACGAACAGCGAGTCGCCGACCGGCGGAGCCGCACGACCAACTCCCTGCAACCGCGACAGATGCGCGCCGTGCAGCGTAAACTCCATCCCGATGATCGTGAATACGATCAGCATGAGAGCGCCTGCCGTGAGCGTCACCTTCTCGAGCAGGGAACGCTTCGAGTCGCTCCCGGGATTGGTCGACTTCGAGCGGCTGGTAGTCTTTTTCATGGTCCGGTGCACATGCAAGGCTGACGCCGCTGTCGCAGTCACCTTCCCCCCCCTCGCCTTGCTCACCCCGCATCGCGCGTCCACCTTTCCCTCACATGGTTCTCGCCTCGCGACGCCGAACGGCTGCGCGGACGATCGCGCTCGACCGGTCGCTCGAAACGCTTCCGATCTTTCGGCTCAGTGATTCCGCGGACGACTCGGCGATCACTTTTCTACCGCCCGCGGGCGGTAGATGGCGCGTCCTCCCAAGCCCCGGCGATCGCCTCCCAGGCACCTTCGACCAGGACGTCTACGTCGAGCTCTGGCGCCGCTACGAAGAGGCCGGATCGCCCGCCGACGGAATCATCACCTTCACGCTCCATGCGTTCCTGCGCTCCATCGGACGACGCGTCGACGGACGCACCTACGAGCAGCTCCGCTCCGCCCTCGCACGCCTCGAGCACACGACGCTCGAGTCGCAGCAGGCCTACTACAATGGAGCCCTCCATACCGTCGTCGACGCACGCTTCAGCATTCTCACGAACGTCGTCATCGAGCGGCGCCGCTTCGCCGACCGCGACCAGCTGGGCCTCTTCTCCGCATTTCCAGCGTCCGAGCCCGGCGAGGCCCATGTCACGATGTCCCCCGTCGCCCGAGCGAACATCGCCGCCGGACATACGGTGCTCCTCTGCGCCGCGCAGTACATGGCGCTTTCGTCTCCCGTGGCGCGCCGGCTCTATCGGCTCTTCGAAGTCGCGCACGAGGAAGGATCGGAACCCTGGCGCGTGACTCTGGCCCACCTGGCCGAGCAGCTTCCCCTGGCGCAGCGTTATCCATCGCACCTCCAGCGCGTCTTGCAACCAGCGCACGAAATGTTGATTGCGGCCGGCCTCTTGCGCGAAGTGACCGTGCAGCAACAGATGCGTGAGTGGTATGTTGAATACACGCTCGTCGACCGGACTCATACGTAGCGCGAGCAGAGTTATTGCGGTGCCGGAGTTCCTAAACCCTACCTCGGAGTGCTCGTCATGGCGACAAAGCTCGAAAAAACCTTGAAGCGTGAGATCGACATCGATGGTGCGGCCTACATGGTCGCGATCTCCCCCGAGGGAGTGAAGCTCACCCAGAAAGGCTTCCGCAAAGGTCCCGAGCTCACCTGGAAGCAGATTCTCGTGAGCGGCGGTGGCGCGACGCAGACCGGAAGCGAAGGCGGCGGAGAGTAAGCTCTGCCGCGTTATGCGCGCGAGTGAGATGGGAACTATCCTCTCGCGCGATCAGTATTTCAGAGGAGATCAATTCTCCTCATTCCAGGTGTTTATGTCTCGTATTCGAACTGCGGCGCTCCTCGGCGTCATAGCGCTGCCGATCGTCATCGGCGGTGCCGCCATCGAGCGGCAGTCCACCCGCGACGGCGCTCACGTGTTCGACCAGGTGCTTTCGCTCGTCAGCGACCGCTTCGTCGACACGCTTCAGCAGAACCAGCTCTTCGAGAAAGCCGCGCGCGGTCTCGTGCAGCAGCTCGACGATCCATATTCCGAGCTTTACACCCCCGCCCAGCTCAAGCGATTCTCCACCGTCGCAACCGGCAAGTACGGCGGCATTGGAATGCAGATCGAGCAGCAGGAAGGAGCGATCGTCGTCGTCCGCGTGTTCGATCACACGCCGGCCGAGCAGGCAGGCGTCGGTGAGGGTGACCGCATCGTCGGCATCGACACCGCGTCCACGCGCGGCTGGTCATCTCAGCAGGTCTCCGACGTCCTCGTCGGCACGATCGGTACGAAGGTGAAGGTGAAGTTCTCGCGCCCCGGTATCGCTCAGCCCATCGAGCACTCGTTCACGCGCGCCGAAATCCACGTGCCGGCAGTGCCGTACTCGATCATGCTCGACAACAAGATCGCCTACGTCCCTCTCCAACAGTTCAGCGAGAACTCCGCGGCCGAGCTTCGCGGCAGCGTCTATCGCCTCCTGCACGAGGGCGCGAAGGGAATCGTCCTCGACCTCCGCAGCGATCCGGGCGGGATCCTCGATCAGGGCCTCGACATCGCCGATCTCTTCCTGGCGAGCGGCCAGACGATCGCGAGCGTCCGCACGCGCACGGGCCCGCCGCAGCTGTTCACGACGCACGGCGGACAGCACGTCGCCGATGTTCCGTTGGTCGTACTCGTCGACGGCTACTCCGCGTCCGCGAGCGAGATCGTCACCGGCGCGCTGCAGGA